>NZ_BCAZ01000020.1:0-88100 GCF_001320205.1 Pseudomonas sp. NBRC 111123 | reverse complement strand
AGATCGCGCAAGGTCTGAAAAAATGAGCAGGTCTATCGCTTTCGCAATGGCAGCTACGGGTGAAGTGCAATCGTCTTGCTACTGGCAGTTCAGCCGTGGGCACTTCGTGGCCACCACTTTCCAGATATGTATGAGGTCAGAAGAGGGCGCGCGCGACGCCCCTGACTTTCACCCGTGTACCCTTACCCGTCAGCCAGCTTGCGCCGCCAGGCTGTTGCTGACGTTGCGCCCCAGCACCAGTACCGTGACAAAACCGCAACCCACCAGGGCAGTGGCCAGGCTCAGCAGCACCGAGCTGCCCAGCTGGTCGACGATGCGCCCGCCAAAGAACGAGCCTAGCGCGATGATGACCTGGAACATCGCCACGAACAGCGGCATGCCGCGCTCCACATCCTTGGGCGCCACCACGAACATCCAGATGCTGGAGCAGGCCGGGAACGCGCCAAAAGCGAAGCCCCACAGCGCGATCAGCATTGCCGCGCCAGTCAGGCCGGTGGCGAAATAGGGGAACAGGGCGGTGCTGACACCGATCATCACCGCCACCAGCATCAGCGTGTGGCGCACGCTCTGGTTCGCGGCGTAACCGGCGAACAGGTTGCCGACCACCCCGGCCACGCCGTAGAGCAGCAACAGCGAGCCAATGGTCTGCCCATCGAAGCCGGAACTCTGCTTGAAGAACGGCGCGACATAGGTATACGCGGCAAAGTGCGCCAGGCCGATCAGCAGGACGGCGATCAGGCCAACCCGGGCTTGCGGGTTGATGAACAGCGCCGGCAGGTCACGGATGTGAATGGCTTTGTCCGGGTTGAGCCGCGGTAGCAAGAACAGCTGCGCCAACAGTACCGGCACGCCGAGCAGTGCGGTGGCCAGGAAGGTCATGCGCCAGCCCATAAGGCCGCTCAGCCAGGTACCCACGGGCACGCCCAGCACCGTCGCCAGGGTCACACCGGCCATGATGATCGACGTGGCCCGGGCCACGCTCACACCCTTGGGTGCCAGGCGGCCGCTAAGGGCGATGGCGGTGGCCCAGAAACCGCCGATGCTGATGCCCAGCAGCACGCGGCCGAACAGCAGCAGGCTGAAGTCGCTGGCGTAGGCCACCACCGAGTTGGCGATGATCATGACCAGCGTCAGGCCGATCAGCAAAAAGCGCCGGTCCATGGCACCGATACCCACCGACAGCAGCGGCGCGGCGAGGGCAGCCATGATGCCGGGCAGGGTCACCATCAACCCGGCATGGCCCGCGCTGATGCCCAGGTCACTGGCGACATCGTTGAGCACGCCCACCGGCAAAAATTCGCTGGTGACCAGGGCGAAGGCGCCCACCGCGACCGAAAGAATCGCCAGCCATTGCTGTCTGACGCTTTGTTGATCATGTTCGGGAAGGCCATGGGAGGCCTGACTGACGCTTGGCATGTTCCTGATTCCAAGGTGATGTCGCCTGTTGCAGGCGAGGGGGAGGGAAAATTGAAGGCGATTATAAAAGCCAGCACGGGCGAGTCGACAGGCGAGCCGCTCGATAGTAATCATCAGTGTGATCGATGGAACGCGCCGGGTAGAGCGCCCGCTGAAGGCGGCGCGAGTTTGTATCACAGCGTATCGAGCGGCGCTGCGGATACGTTGTGATTTGATACGGCAGGGATCGTGACACAAGCCAGGTACGTTGCGGGCTTTAAATGGGCTCCATCGAAGCGAAGCAGTAACGCCTCGGTTCAAAACCCATTGAAGCCCGGAGAGCATCACCATGAACCGCAAAGCCGTCTACGCCGCCTGCCTGTTTGCCGCCTTGAACGTCTGCACCCTGGCCGCCCGTGCCGAAGCCGCCGACAATGTCCGCAACTACACCTATGGCACCCAGCTGGACATCAAGAAAGTGCTGTCGACCAGCCAGGATGCAACGCCGACCTGCGCAGTGGTCAATGCCCGGCTTACCTACCTCGACTCGCACGAGCAGACCCAGGTGCTGAACTACCGCACCCTCGGTGACCACTGCATCGGTGAAAACTGAAAAACGGCCACCCATCCCGCCTGACCAGAGAGGAGCATGGTCATGAACTGGTAAGACAGATTACCTGAATGCCTCACCCGGGGCCCCCTGCACACTTGCAGTGGGCCCCGACAGCTATGCTGCAATGCGCACCAGCTCGGCGACCGGACATGCCTGTCATGGCGGTGGCGTGAGGGCTATTCCAGCGCCTCGGCCACCCCCTGATCCTCACCCAGGAAGCCGCCGCTCTGGTGCTGCCAGAGCCGCGCATAGGTACCGTTCTTCGCCAGCAGTTCGCTGTGGGTACCTTGCTCGATAATGCGCCCCTCATCCATCACGATCAGCCGGTCCATGGCGGCGATGGTGGAGAGCCGGTGGGCGATGGCGATTACCGTCTTGCCCTGCATCATCTCGTCGAGGCTCTCCTGGATGGCCACCTCCACCTCCGAATCCAGCGCACTGGTGGCCTCGTCCAGCAGCAGGATCGGGGCGTTCTTGAGCATCACCCGGGCGATGGCGATACGTTGCCGCTGGCCGCCCGAAAGCTTGATACCGCGCTCGCCCACCAGGGTGTCGTAACCGCTATGGCCATCACGGTCGCTGAGCTGGCGGATGAAGCCGTCGGCCTGGGCGTTGGCCGCGGCGCGCTGGATTTGCGCCTCGCTCGCCTCGGGGCGGCCGTAGGCGATGTTGTCGCGGATCGAGCGGTGCAGCAGCGAGGTGTCCTGGGTGACCATGCCGATGGCGCTGCGCAAGCTGTCCTGGGTGACGTGGGCGATGTTCTGCCCATCGATGCGGATTTCGCCACGGTCCACGTCATAGAAACGCAGCAACAGGTTGATCAGCGTCGACTTGCCCGCACCGGAGCGGCCCACCAGGCCGACCTTTTCGCCAGGGCGGATATTCAGGCTCAGGCCATCGAGCACCTGGCGCTCGCCGTTGTAGTTGAAACTGACGTTGTCGAAGGTCACGGCACCGCCGCGGGTTTCCAGCACGCCGGCATTCGGCGCGTCCTGCACCTTGGGCCCGCGGGTGAGGGTGGCCATGCCGTCCTGCACGGTGCCGATGTTTTCGAACAGCGAGGTCATCTGCCACATGATCCAGTGCGACATGCCGTTGATGCGCAGGGCCATGGCCGTGATCGCGGCCACCGCACCGGTACCGACCTGGCCCTGGTGCCACAGCCACAGGGCGTAGCCGCCAGCACCGAAAATCAGCCCGACCACCAGTGCCTGGTTGACGATCTCGAACTGGCTTACCAGGCGCATCTGGCGAAAGCCGGTCTGCTTGAAGTCTTCCATCGCCGCACGGGCGAAGTGCGCCTCGCGTCTGGAGTGTGAAAACAGCTTCACGGTGGTGATGTTGGTGTAGGCGTCGGAAACCCGCCCGGTCATCGACGAGCGCGCATGCGCCTGTTCCTGGCCGACCTTGCCCAGGCGCGGCACGAAATACAGCATGGCCAGGCCGAACAACGCGAGCCAGGCAATAAACGGCAGCATCAGCCTGGCGGCGAAACCGCCGGCCAGGGCGATGATGGCGATGAAGTACACGCCGATGCCCGGGACGATCTCGATCACTGTGAACAGCACTTCACGCACAGCCAGTGCAGTCTGCATCACCTTGGTAGTGACCCGGCCGGAAAACTCGTCGGAAAAGAACGACAGGCTCTGGCGCAGCATCAGCCGGTGGAAGTCCCAGCGCAGGCGCAGCGGCAGGTTGATTGCCAGCACCTGGTGCTGCATCAGCGTGCGCAGGCCAACCAGCACGATGCTGGCGACCAGCAGCAGGCCCACGCCCCACAAAACGCGGCTTTCTTCGGCGCTCACACCACCGCCGGCCTGCCAGTTGGAGAGCAGGTCCACCACTTGGCCGAGGAAGGAAAACAGCCACGCTTCGTAGATCGACACCCCGGCGCTGAACAGTGCCAGCGCCAGGATGTAGCCGCGGGCGCCGCGGGTGCAGGCCCACAGAAAACGCAGCAGGCCGACTGGGGGCGGTGGTACTTCGTCGGGCGGGAAGGGGTCGAGCCAGCGTTCGAAGGCACGGAACATGGGGGTCTCCGGGGTTTACTCGTCAGCAACAACCATACAGGTTGTCGTGGGATTGCGTGAAGGCCACCGGGTGCCTGCCGGGGGATTTGCAGCGCCTGTGAGATCGAGCGCCGCCCGCGCGGCGCATCGCGGATGAATCCGCTCCTACATTTGTTTCGGGCCAGTCACTCCTGTGAAGCCAACAGGGACCGCCTTGTTGGTATGGCGATACATCTCTGTGGGCATTGACGCTGCCCCATCTGTCTCCCGTCATGCACCGAGGCGGACAGCGCTAACCTCACAGGAATAATTGGCCCGAAACAAATGTAGGAGCGGATTCATCCGCGATGCGCCGCGCGGGCGGCGCTCGATCTCATAGGCGCTGCACCTCCCAAGGCAAACACCCCGAAGCCCAAACGCCCCAACACAATCCCCTGTTTTTTTACGGTCTTTTTACGACAGCCCTGACGCGCTGCAAGGATACTGACCGCGCGATGCTCAGGGATGGCATGCATTTCCAACCGCCAGTCCAGAGAAGCCTTTCGTGAGCCAGTCCGCCGTCGCAGCAAACCCACCCCAACCCAGTAAATCCACCGCTGTCGGCATGCTCGTTGCCGCTGTCGGCGTGGTCTATGGCGACATCGGCACCAGCCCGTTGTACACCCTCAAGGAAGTGTTCGCCGGGCACTACGGCGTCCAGGCCAACAGCGCCGGTGTGCTTGGCGTGCTGTCGCTGGTGTTCTGGTCACTGCTGTGGGTGGTGTCGCTCAAGTACGTGCTGTTCATCCTGCGCGCCGACAACCAGGGCGAGGGCGGCATCATGGCCCTGACGGCGCTGGCGCACCGCGCGGCAGCACCTTACAAGCGGTTGGGCAGGGTGCTGGTGCTGCTCGGCCTGTTCGGCGCTGCGCTGTTTTATGGCGACAGCATGATCACCCCGGCCATCTCGGTGTTGTCGGCGGTGGAGGGCTTGCAACTGGCCTTCGACGGCATTGAACACTGGGTCGTGCCGCTGGCGGTGGTGGTGCTGGTGGCGCTGTTCCTGATCCAGAAGCACGGCACTGCGCGCATCGGCATTCTGTTCGGGCCGATCATGGTGCTGTGGTTCGTGGTGCTCGGCGCGCTGGGTGTGCACGGCATCGTCCAGCACCCGGAGGTGCTGCAGGCACTGAGCCCGGTGTGGGCGGTGACGTTCTTCATCCTGCACCCGGGCATGGGCGTGGCCATTCTCGGCGCCGTGGTATTGGCGCTGACCGGTGCCGAAGCGCTGTACGCCGACATGGGCCACTTCGGCCGCAAACCCATTGCCCGGGCCTGGTTTCTGCTGGTGCTGCCGGGGTTGGTGCTGAACTACTTCGGCCAGGGCGCGTTGATCCTTGGTAACCCGGAGGCGGTGCGCAACCCGTTCTACCTGCTGGCGCCGGATTGGGCCTTGCTGCCCATGGTCGCGCTGGCCACGCTGGCCACCATCATCGCCTCCCAGGCGGTGATTTCCGGGGCGTTCTCCATGACCCGCCAGGCCATCCAGCTGGGCTATGTGCCACGCATGTTCATCCAGCACACCTCTAGCGAGGAGCAGGGGCAGATCTACGTCGGCATGGTCAACTGGGCGCTGATGGTCGGCGTGGTGCTGCTGGTGGTCGGCTTCGAGTCGTCCGGGGCACTGGCGGCGGCCTATGGCGTGGCGGTGACCGGCACCATGCTGATCACCACGCTGCTGGCTTCGGCGGTGGTGCTGTTGCTGTGGAAGGCGCCACGCTGGCTGGCGGTGCCGATGTTGCTGGCGTTCCTGCTGGTGGACAGCCTGTTCTTTGCCGCCAACGCCCCGAAAATTCTCCAGGGCGGTGCCTTCCCGGTGATTGCCGGGGTGGCGTTGTTCGTGTTGATGACCACCTGGAAGCGCGGGCGCAAGATCATCGTCGAACGGCTGGACGAACATTCACTGCCGCTGGACCTGTTCATCGCCAGCCTGCAGGCGCAGCCGCCGCATCGCGTCAGCGGCACGGCCGTGTTTCTCTCTGCGCGCCCTGAGGCGGTGCCCCACGCGTTGCTGCACAACCTGCTGCATAACCAGGTGCTGCATGAGCAGGTGGTGCTGCTCACGGTGGTGTTCGAGGACGAGCCGCGGGTCACCGCCGGCAAGCGCTTCGAAGTCGAGGCCTTCGGCGCCGGGTTCTACCGTGTGAGCCTGCACTTCGGCTTCATGGAGGAGCCCAACGTGCCGCTGGCACTGAGCCGTTACCCCCATGCCGACCTTGAGTTCGGCCCGATGCGCACCACCTACTTCCTCAGCCGCGAGACGGTGATTGCCGGTAAACAGAAAGGCATGGCCCGCTGGCGCGAGCACCTGTTCGCCTTCCTGCTGAAAAACGCCAACAGCAACCTCAAGTACTTCCAGTTGCCGTTGAACCGGGTGATCGAACTGGGTACCCAGGTCGAAATGTGATCGCTGCGTTCAAACCGCCTCACGGCGATATGCATAGGTTTCGGCAAAACGCGACAGCATGTAGGCGCTGCACGACACCGGCGGGTACTTGGCCGGGTTGTCGTGGCCGGAGCAGTTGGGCAGGCAGTTGATCTCGGTGTCCGGGTGCGGCTCGGCGAAGAACGGCATCGAGTAGCGGTCCACGCCCAACGGGCTGATGACCCGGTGCGGCGTGGAGGTGTAACGGTCATTGCTCCAGCGCGCCATCATGTCGCCGATGTTGACCACGTAGGTGCCTTCGATGGGCGGCGCGTCGATCCACTGGCCGTCGCGGCTGCGCACTTGCAGCCCACCGGCGTTGTCCTGATACAGCAAGGTGATGCAACCGTAGTCGGTGTGCGCGCCGGCGCCTTGCTGGTCGGCGCTGCTGGCGGCCTGGCGTGGCGGGTAGTGGATCATGCGCAGCACGCTGATCGGTTCGGCGAAACGCTGGTCGAAAAAGTCCTGCGCGATGCCCAGTGCTTCGGCCATGGCCCGCAGCAGAGTCAGGGAAAGCCCGTGCATGTCCTGGTAGTGCTGTTGCAGCAGTGCTTCCCAGCCAGCGATGGCCGGATGGCGGTTGGGGCCGCGCAGCGGTTTGCCTGCCAGCACGTCAGGGTGTTCGGCGCTCATGTGGAAACCCATGTCGAAGGTCTCCTTCAGGTCGCTTGGCCGCTCAGGGTCGAGTTGCTCGGTGGCGATGGCGCCATAGCCACGATGGTGGGCGCTGCGGGTGATGTCGATCCGCAGCTTTTCATCGGTTGGGCGGGCAAAGAAGTCTACGGCGGCGGCTTTCAGTTCAGCGATGCGCGCGGCCGGGATCGGGTGCCCCTTGATGTAGTAGAAACCCCATTGCCGGCAGGCGGCATCGATCTGCCGGGCCACGGCCTGACGGGCAGCGGGGTCGTGCTGGTAGAGCGGGGTGATGTCGATGATTGGCAGTGTGTTCATCAGGGCTCCGGAACAAGGACGGTGATCAAATTTTCAGGCCTGTGCT
The DNA here is from genome assembly GCF_001320205.1 of Pseudomonas sp. NBRC 111123. Classification (NCBI taxonomy): domain Bacteria; kingdom Pseudomonadati; phylum Pseudomonadota; class Gammaproteobacteria; order Pseudomonadales; family Pseudomonadaceae; genus Pseudomonas; species Pseudomonas sp. NBRC 111123. Next base: position 80,622 of record NZ_BCAZ01000020.1, on the reverse strand, counting down.
GGCACTTGTAGGAGCGGCCTTGTGTCGCGAAAGGGCCGCAACGCGGCCCCATGAATGCAGCGTAAATGCATGGCTTGCTGGGGCTGCTTTGCAGCCCTTTCGCGACACAAGGCCGCTCCTACAGGACCTTACTTGGGCAGTTGCGCGGTGATGCCTTTGACGTAGTAGTTCATGCCCGCCAGTTCGGCATTGCTGGCCACCGCGCCCTCAGGAATCTTCACCTCCCCGGCCTGGTCGAGGATCGGCCCGGTGAAGGGGTGGAACGAGCCGTCCTTGATGCTGGCGATGATCTGCTCGGCGCCGCTTTTCACGTCAGCCGGCACCAGGTCGCTGATCGGCAGCTCGACGGTGCCTTCGGCCAGGCCACCCCAGTAGTCCTGGGGCTTCCAGTTACCGTCGATGACCGCCTGGGTGCTCTTGATGTAATGCGGGGCCCAGTTGTTGACGATGGAGGTCAACACCGCCTTGGGCCCGAAGTGGGCCATGTCCGAGGCATAGCCCACCGCGTAGATGCCACGGCGCTCGGCGGTCTGGATCGGCGCCGGGCTGTCGGTGTGCTGGAACAGCACGTCGACGCCCTGATCGATCAGGGCATTGGCAGCGTCGGCTTCCTTGCCCGGGTCAAACCAAGAGTTGACCCACACCACCTTGATCTCGGTGCCAGGGTTGTACTTGTCCAGCGCCAGCTGGATGGCGTTGATGTCGCGCAGCACTTCCGGGATCGGGAAGGACGCGACGTAGCCGACTTTCTTGCTCTTGGTCATCTTCGCGGCGAGGTAACCGCCGACGTAGCGCCCCTCATAGGAGGTCGCCAGGTAAGTGCCGAGGTTCTTGTCCTGCTTGTAGCCGGTGGCATGTTCGAAGGTGACCTTGGGGAACTGTTTGGCCACCTTGGCGGTAGGGTTCATGTAGCCGAACGAGGTGGCGAACACCAGGTCGTAGCCACCCTTGGCCATGTTGCGGATGACCCGCTCGGCGTCGGCGCCTTCCGGCACGTTCTCGACGAAGCTGGTCTGGACCTTGTCGCCGAACTGTTTGATCAGCGCCTGGCGGCCCTGCTCGTGCTGGTAGGTCCAGCCATGGTCGCCGATCGGGCCGATGTAGACGAAGCCGACCTTCAGCGGGTCGGCTGCGGTGGCAGAGAGCGCCGTGCTGAGGCCGATGGCGGCGGCCAGGGTGCGCAGCAGTGTGGTGCTTTTCTTCAGATGCATCGAGGGTTCACTCCTGTGGGTCTTGTGTTGTTCTGTTGTTTGCCGGTGCGCCGTCAGCGTCCCGCTTTCCAGGGCTGGCCCAGCGATACCGGGGCGTACAGCCGGGTCTTGAGTGCATCGCGCGAGAGCACCACCAGCACCAGGATCGTCGCCACGTACGGCAGCATCGCCAGCAGGTTGGCCGGGAAGCTCACGCCGATGCCTTGGGCCACCAGGTGCAGGATGCTGGCCAGGCCGAACAGGTAGGCGCCGAGCAGCACGCGCAGTACCCGCCAGCTGGCGAATACCACCAGCGCCAGGGCGATCCAGCCGCGGCCGGCAGTCATGTTCTCTGCCCACATCGGCGTGTAGGCCAGCGACAGGTAGGCGCCGGCCAGGCCGGCCATGGCGCCGCCGAACAGCACCGCCAGCGTGCGCACGCGCAGCACCGGCAGGCCCATGGCGCTGGCGGCGTCGGGGTTTTCGCCAACGGCCTGCAGGACCAGGCCGGCGCGGCTTTTCAGCAGCACCCAGGCGACCAGCAGGAACAGGGCGAAGGACAGGTAGACCAGCAGGTCCTGGTTGAACAGCATGTGGCCGATGATCGGCAGGTCGGCCAGCAGCGGAATCGCCAGCGCTTCGAAACCGCTCAGCGGCTTGCCGACCCAGGCGCTGCCAACGAACGCCGACAGGCCGACGCCAAAGATGGTCAAGGCCAGGCCGGTCGCCACCTGGTTGGCCTGGCAGCCCAGGGCAACCACGGCGAACAGTGACGCCAGCAGCATGCCTGCCAGGCATGCCATCAGCACACCGAGCCACAGGCTGCCGGTGGCGAAGGCGGTGATGAAGCCCACCACCGCGCCGAACAGCATCATGCCTTCCTGGCCGAGGTTGAGCACGCCGCTTTTCTCGCACACCAGTTCGCCCAGGGCCACCAGCAGCAGCGGGGTGCCGCAGCGCACCATGGCGTAGAGGATGTTGCCAAGCAGATCGAGATCCATAGTCGAAGCCTCAGCCTGCGCACCCATGGCGGCAGGCACTGGTAAAGGTCAGCGGAGGTCAGGCACTGGCGGCTTCGGCCAGCGGCGTGCGCCGCCGCCAGTTGAGCCTGAGCCGTGGCCGGTAAAGGATCAGCACGTCGCAGGCGAGCAGGTAGAACAGCATCATCCCCTGGAACAGCCCGGTCAGCGCCTGCGGCAGATTGAGGCTCATCTGCGCGTTCTCGCCGCCGAGGTAGAGCAGAGCCATCAGCAGGCCGGCAACGAGGATGCCAAGCGGATTGAGGCGGCCGAGGAAGGCCACGGTGATCGCGGCGTAGCCGTAGCCCGGCGACACCTGCGGCACCAGCTGGCCGATCGGCCCGCTGACTTCACTGACCCCGGCCAGGCCCGCCAGGCCACCGCTGATCAGCAACACCAGCCACACCAGGCGCTTTTCGCGAAAGCCGACGAAGCCGGCGGCGCGCTGATCGAGGCCAAGCACCTTGATCTGGAAACCCAGGAAGCTCTTGTGCAGCAGCACCCACACCGCCACCAGTGCCAGCAGTACGAAGTACAGGCCGACATGCACGCGGCCATCCTCGAACAGTGCCGGCAGGCGGCTGGCATCACCGAACATCGCCGACTGCGGGAAGCTGAAGCCTTCGGGGTCTTTCAGCGGGCCGTGCACGCAGTACAGCAGCAGGTTCAGGGCGATGTAGTTGAGCATGATGGTGGTGAGGATCTCGTTGGCATTGAAGTGCGTGCGCAGCCACGCTGCCAGCGCCCCCCAGAGGGCACCGGCAAGGCTGCCGGCCAGCAGCACCCAGAGCAGTGCCCAGCGGCTTTCCCAGTCGATGATGTGGATTGCCAGGGCGCTGCCGGCCAGGGCGCCGATCAGCAACTGGCCCTCGGCGCCGATGTTCCAGATGCGCGCCTGGTAGGCCACCGCCAGGCCCAGGGCGCAAAGCAGGATCGGCAGCGCTTTGAGCAGCAGTTCGCTAAGGCCGTACAGGTCGCTGACCGGTTCGATCAGCAACGTGTGCAAGGTCAGCAGCGGGTCATGCCCCAGGGCGCCGAACAGGATCGCTCCGCTGGCCAGGGTCAGCAGGGCAGCAAGCAGCGGCGACAGCACCAGCATGGCGCGCGACTGCTGGGTACGGGGTTCGAGGGATAGCAACATGGTGGGCTCTCGTCAGATGGCGGCTTGCGCGGTGTCGAACTGGCCGGCCATCCAGCTGCCGACCTCCACGCTGTGGGTGTCGGCGGTGGCCTTGAGCGGTGACAGGCGCCCGCTGCACAGGGCGCCGATGCGGTCGCTGATCTGCAGCAGCTCATCGAGGTCTTCGGAAATCACCAGGATCGCCGCGCCGGCATCGCGCAGGGCAATCAGTGCGCGGTGGATCGCCGCAGCGGCGCCAACATCGACTCCCCAGGTCGGGTGGGCGGCAACCAGCAGCCTGGGGCTCTGCAGGATTTCCCGGCCAAGGATGAACTTCTGCAGGTTGCCGCCAGACAGGCTACGCGCGGTGGCCTGCGTGCCCGAGGCTTTGACCGAGAAACGCTGGATGATCTGTTCGGCCAGCGCCAGTACTTTGCCCGAGCGGATCAGCCCACGTTCGACCAGGCCCTGCTGGAAGGCGCTGAGCAGGGCGTTGTCGGCCAGGCTCATGTCCGGCACGGCGCCGTGGCCCAGGCGCTCTGCCGGGACAAACGCCAGGCCCAGGGCGCGACGGGCATCCGGATACAGGTTGGCCATGGGCTGGTTGTCGAGGCTGATGCGCTCGCGCTCGCTGGCGTGCAGGCGGGTTTCGCCACTGAGCAGGGCCAGCAGCTCGTCCTGGCCGTTGCCGGCGACCCCGGCGATGCCGACGATTTCGCCGCTGCGCACCTCCAGGCGCAGGTGCTCGAAGGAGGTGCCGAACGGGTCCTGGTTGCGCCAGCTCAGGTCGTCCACCCGCAGCCGCGGCAGGCCGCCTGCGCGTTTCGGGTAGCGGGCTTCCAGCCCTTCGGCATCGCCGACCATCAGCCGCGCCAGCTGCAGGTCGCTGCAGTCGGCCGGCACGCAGGCGCCGGAAACCCGGCCTGCGCGCAGCACGGTGGCGCTGTGGCACAGGGCGCGCACTTCATTGAGCTTGTGGCTGATGAACAGGATGCTGCAGCCTTCGTGGGCCAGCGTGCGCAAGGTGACGAACAATTGATCGACCTCCTGGGGCGTCAGCACCGAAGTCGGTTCGTCGAGGATCAGCAGTTTGATGTCCTGCATCAGGCACCGCACGATCTCCACCCGCTGGCGCTCACCGATCGACAGGCTGTGAACCAGGCGTTCCGGCTCCAGGCTCATGCCGTAGCGCTGCGACACCTCGCGGATACGCGGCGCCAGCTGCTTCGGCGAGCCCGCTTCGCGGCCCAGCGCCAGGGCAATGTTCTGCGCCACGGTCAGGGTCTCGAACAGGGAAAAGTGCTGGAACACCATGCCGATGCCCAAGCTGCGTGCCTGGGCCGGATCAGCCACCTGCACCTGCCGGCCCTGCCACAGCAGCTGGCCGGAGTCTGGCCGGGTGACGCCATAGATGATCTTCATCAGGGTGCTCTTGCCCGCGCCGTTCTCGCCAAGCAGGGCATGTATCTCACCGGGGGCGATGCGCAGGTCGACGCGGTCGTTGGCCAGCGTGCCCGGGTAGCGCTTGCTGATGGCACGCAGCTCCAGGCGCAGGTGCGGAGGGGATTCGGACATGGGGCTGCTCGGCAGTGGTGGGTGTGAGCAGCATGCAAAGCAAAAACATGGCCAAGTGGTCAGATTCCCGTCGCGGGGCCGTTGCAGACGGGGTTGTGGCCGATCAAGGCAGCGCGCAGGGCGGGTGCAGGGGGAGGTTGGGTGTGTGGTTTTGGGGCGCAGGCGGCGCCAAAGTGGGGCGAAAATCAATCATGAGCCGTCTTGATGCTTTCACATATTGCGACTAATACTAAAGAGCTGCCAAGAAGAGGGATGGTCATGCAGACGCGCTTCGTTGTGGTTCCCGCTCTACCGCCGGAAAAAGACTACCTGCCCAGGCGCGCAGGTTTCCCCAACACGCTGGGCAAGGGATACGACCTCTATGACACCCTCGACAAGCTCAGGCTGACGCTGAATTTCGCAACCCGGGCTGAAGCGGACTACGCCTGTGCATGCCGCAATGGCGTGTTTGGCGCGAATGAAGAAAGCCCTACCGATGGGCGGTCTGGGTGGTGTAACGCACAGACGTGAGCACCAGGGCGCTGCCGCCCCGGTGCTAGTTGCCAGTTATCAACGATCCTTGTCTTTATGCTGGGTGCCGCCCTGGGAAGCTTGCCCACCCATGCGTCCGCTGTCGGCTGGATTCTGCTTGCCACCGGCCTGCCCACCTTGGTGCCCGGTATCCTTCTGCTGCCAATCCTTGTCCTTGCTCATCTTGTCTTCAGGCGTGTGTCCGGACTGCTGGCCACCTTTCTGCGTACCGGCCATGCCGCCTTGTCCGCCTTTGCCGCCAGCATCCCCCGCGTTGGCCTGGTTGCTGCCGCCTTGGGGTCTATCTTTGTCTTGATTGTTAGCCATGATCGGTTACCTCAAGTCAGACACAGGAAGTTCTGTGTTTACTTGTGACTGGCGATAGTTGCCGCAGCGTGCAAATTCTTTCAGCTATTCGGACGAGATGCTTTAACCAACCCCGGCCCAACAATTAGCGGGCGAAAGCCTGCTGCATGGCCCAAGTGGCAGACGGGCTTGGGGTGACGTGATGATGCTGTGTGTGTCGCGGGCTCGGACGCCTGCGCTGACGTTGGACCTGCGATGAAAGCCGGGGGCGGCAAAGCGGCCCCTGCGTTCTCCCTATGGAACGCCAGGGTGCAAATCCGTCATCTACTGCTGATCGCCCTGTTTTTCTATCATTGCTGCTTCAGGACAATTACACATCAGGAGTTTCCATGGCAGAGCGAGCAATCCGTGCATCTTTCGCAGGCGTGGCCTACCAGGTGAACATCACCAATGGCCAGCACCAGTGGGCCAGCGACGTCGTTGAACAGGCAGGTGGCGCCGATGTGGGGCCGTCGCCCCATGAGCTGTTGCTCTCGTCCCTTGGGGCTTGTACCTCCATCACCGTTGCCATGTACGCGCAGCGCAAGGAAATGCCGCTGCAAGCCATCGACGTGGACATCACCATCGAACAGGAGCAGCTGGGGCGCGAACCCAGGCTCCAGATCGCGCGCGACATTCGCCTGCGCGGGGCGCTGAGCGATGAACAACGTGCGCGTTTGCTGGAGGTCGCCAATGCCTGCCCGATTCACAAGGTGTTGAGCGGCGAGATCATCATCGCCAGCAAGCTGGTGGAGTGACGCACGCGCCCCTAGAGGCAGGCGTACACCACCAGTTCCACCAGCATTTCCTCGCGGGCCAGGCCTGCCACCACGATCGCCGCGCGGTTTGGGTACGGCGCCTGGAAGTACTCGGCATACAAGCTGTTGACAGCAGCCAGGTAGCTGCGGTCGGTTACGTAGATCAGCACCTGGGTCACCGCATCCAGCGAGCTGCCGGCAGCCTCCAGGGTGTGGTGCAGGTTGTCCAGGGTCTGACGGGCCTGTGCCTCGATGCCGCCGGCGACCACCTGGCCTTGGGCATCGATGGGAATCTGGGCGGTGTAAAGCGTGCCGTTGCCGACCACGGCCCACTCCAGTGGTGCCCTGGAGGCGTACAGGTCGGTCTTGATCGCATGTTTCATTGCATGGCTTCCTGGATGTAGGCGAGGGTCAGTCGGTGTCGCTGCCGCCGCCTGCACCATGGCGGCGGGAGGCTTCGGTGCTTTCGACGAGAATCTGCTCGGACAACTGCTTGAGCCGCTGCCAGGTGCCTGCGTCTACCGTGAAGCCCTGGTTAGCCGTGCGTTGTGTGGTGCCCGCAATGGGAAGGGCGTAGGCCGGCCGGGTGAACAGCACCGTGACGCCTTGTTCGAATGCCTCGACGGCGCCTGGCTTGGCTTCACTGCGCAGCGCAGGGCGTTGCTCGCCTGCGGTAAAGTCGGCCAGGTGGTGCTGGCGCGCATCGTCCCAGCGGGCCTGCACGTGCAGCCCGCGCTCGGCGGCCTTGCTCAGGTAGCCCAGCAGCAACAGGCGGTTATGGCAGTGGTGAATCTTCAGCAACGCCTGGCCACGGTGCAGCGCCTTGTCCAGTGCCAGTTCCACTGCCGTCGCGGCGCAGCGCAGCACGCTCTGGCCGTGGGCGTCGAGCACCAGCAAGGTGCTGTCGTCGTAGCTCAGGGTGAAGGGTTGGCTGGCTTCACCTTGCAGGTAGTCCAGCGCCTGTGCCAGCGCACCGATGCCATCGAGCCCTTGCACGTGCAGCCAGCCCACCAGTTCGGCCGCGTCCTCGCAGTCGCCCGGGGCATAGCCCATGCCTTCGAACGCCTTGCGGCACATCACCTGGATTTCGTTGAGTGATACACGCATGGTCACAAGGCTCCCTGCGGCATGACCGCGAAGTTCCAGTCGTCGTCGAACGGCTGGCCGATGTCGCTCACCAGAGGCGCGCCCTGGAACAAGGTGATGCGTACCCAGCGGCTGGATTTGGGGTCGAACTTGCCCGCACCGAAGAACGCCAGTTTGCAGCGCAACAGGTGGATCGGCAGCATGTCGCGGTCCAGCAGGTTGGCGCGGATTTCCCCGTAGTTGCTGTGCGCCATGCCTTGCAGGCGGCGCACCGTGCCTTTGAGCGTCGGTGCGGCGATCAGCAGGTGCGCGGTCAGGGCCTGAGGCTGTGCCTGCAGGTGTTCGAGCACGGCGCGGTGGCAGCGCTGGATATTGCGCGCAATGCCTAGTTGCATTTCCTTTTCCGCGCCCGGCTCTTCGGTACGCATGCCCAGGCGTGGCTCCTCTTTTTCGGCTGAGCGGTACCAGAAGAAATGCTCGGCCGCCACGTGGGTGAAGTCGTAGGCCAGGGCCCAGCCGTACTGCTGCTCGATGAGTTCGCGCAGCTGCCTGAGGGGCATCTGTGCGTCCAGCTGCCAGCCTTCGCTGGCCCCCATTTGCTCGGCCAGCGGCGTCACGAGCGCGGGGTACAGCTCCAGCAGCAGGCTCACCAGCAGTTCCTGGCAACCCGGCCCGGCGTGTGTCTCGCTCCAGGCCAGCAGCCGTGGCCAGAGGCCATTGCCAGCGGGCTGGCCACCGAGCCAGTCGGCCAACGCCGCGAGTTCGGCCAGGGTTTGCTGGTCCTGTTGCTGCTGGCGCAGGTCTTCGGTCTGGGTCTGGCTCAGGTGCAGGCTTGCCCGCCTCAGCAGTGCGTGCAGACGCTCCAGTCGGGCGGGCTCGGCCGGTTGCGCCAAGGCCCGGCTCAGCGCCGTTTCGCGCATGCTGACCCAGCGTTCCACCAATTGCGGGTGGTTGATCAGGAAGGGCGCCATGCCCAGCCCGGTCGCGTTGCCGACCCCCAGGTAGCGTTGCAGTGCCGGGGCCAGTGCCACGGCACGTTGCGGGTCGAGGGCCCGGGCCATGTGTTCGATCTGTTCGATGCTGAAATGGCGCAACAGGTAGACCGTGAACATCTGCGCGCTGAAAGGCTGGTTGAAGTCCGGGTTGTCCTGCAGGCAGCCGAAATCGGCGATGCCGAACTTGCCGTTGCCGTATACCGCAGTGGTGCGGTAGAGGTAGCCGACCTCTGCCAGCTGGCGTGGGTCTGGCTGCTGCCCTTCGGCCAGCGCCGCCAGGAAGCGGTCGAAGTTGCGCAGGCTGCGGTTGGCCCGCGACAGCACCAGCACGCGGGCATCGAAGCGCCCGGCCTCCTGCAGCGGCACGTTGCGCTGCAGGTCGTCCAGTTGCGCCGCATCGACGTCGCCTGCGACCAGCACGAAGGTGACGTCCCACTGGTCGGCGATCACCCGGTCGCTGCGTTTTTCCGGCGGCAGGTAGGCCGAAAACAGCACGCAGTGGTAATGCCCATGGGGCGTGTCGATGCGGTAGATGGCCGTACCGAAGCCTTGCGCATCGAGGTCGAAGCGGCTGCGCTGGATGTGCCAGCGCTGGTTCATCATCCGCCGCATGCTGCTGCGCACGAAGCTCAGCGGGCTCTGGAAGTGGCTGCCCAGGCGGGCCAGGTCCATGACCTGGCTGGCGGGGCGCAAGGCCAGTGTTGCAGGTAGGCTGTTGGACATTGTTGTCATACCTGGATGGATCATGTTCAGACGCCTTGTTCGCGGGCCATGTGCCGGGCGATGCGCACCGCATCCCACAGCGCTGGCAGGATCACCAGCGAAACCGGCACCGCGGTGATGACAATGAAGGACTGCAGGGCCGTCACGCCGCCGGCACCGATGGTGATCAGCACCACCGCCGCCAGGCCCATGCCGATGGCCCAGAAACCACACAGCCACTTCTTCGGTTTATCGTTGCTGGACATCGCCAGCGCCACGGTGAAGGCCATGGCATCGCCATTGGTCGCCACCGAGATGAAGCTGAGGAACAGGAACAGCGCACTGATCAGGCCGCCCAGCGGCAGGTTTTGCGTCACCCCCAGCAACAGGTCTTCGGGCTGCGCGCCGTGGGCGGTGACGATGCCCGGTGTCTGCAGCTCCAGGCCGATGCCGGTGCCGCCAACCACGGTGAACCAGAACATGGTCACCAGCGGCGCGATGATCGACAGCGTCATGATGATCTCGCGGATGGTGCGGCCCCGCGAGATCCGCGCGACGTACAGCGCCACCATTGGCGCGTAGCCTATGAACCAGCCCCAGTAGAACACCGTCCACCAGTCCAGCCACTTGGGGTCGGCACGAAACATCGTCATCGGGATGAAATGCTCGATGTGCAGGGCAAAGGCTGCCGGGAAGCCGCCGAGGATGAACAGGGTCGGGCCGAACACCACCATGAACAATGCCAGGCCGATCATCAGCCAGACGTTGATCTCGCTGACGAAGCGGATGCCCTTGAGCCCCACCAGGCAGGACACGGTGTACATCGCCGTGACCAGCACGATGGTCAGCGACTGGGTGATGATGTCGTTGGGCAGGCCCCACACGGCATGCATGGCGCTGCTGATCTGCAAGCCGAGAAAGCCGATCGGGCCAATCGTGCCGGCGACCACGGCGATGATCGAGGTGGCGTCGGCCAGGGTGCCGATCGGGCCCTTCAGCGCACGCTCGCCAAACAGCGGGTAGAGCAGGGTGCGCGGTGCCAGCGGCAGGCCTTTGTCGTAGTGCAGGTGCATCAGCACGATGGCCAGCAGGCTGCCCAGCACGGCCCAGGCCAGGAAGCCCCAGTGCACGAAGGCTTGCGCCAGTGCCGCGGTGGCTGCGGCCTCGCTGTGTGGTTGCAGGCCGGCGAACAACGGCGGCGGGCTGGCAAAGTGCATCAGCGGTTCGGCGGCGGCCCAGAAGGCGCCGCCGCCGGCCAGCAGGGCGCACATGATCACCGCGATCCAGTTGAAGGTGCTGATGTCAGGGCGCTGGGTCACGCCGCCCAGGCGCACGCGCCCGCAACGGGAGAAGCCGATGGCCAGGCTGACCGCGAAGGTCGCCAGCATCAGCACCTGCCAGTACAGGCCAAAAGCCTTGGTCGACCAGGCGAACAGGGTGTTGACCAGCGCTGACACCGTGTCGATGTCGATCAGCGCCGCCAGCAGGAATGCGCCGAGGAAGCCGCCGCTGATCAGGAACAGCGGCCAGTCGATGTCTCGCGTCAGCGGCAGGCCCATGGCCTGGCCTTCAGCCTGCAGGGTGGTTGGGTTTTTCATGAAGCCTCCGGAACCTGCGATTGTTGTTATTGTCGATGCTGTCCGTGCAGGGGGCTCAGGCCTGTGCCGTGGTGGCGGTCTCCAGCAGGCGCAGCCAGTTCAGCCCCATGATCTTGCCCACCTCGGCTTCTGCAAAGCCGCGGGCGCGCAGGCCCTGGGCGATATTGCGGAAGTCGCGGCTGTCGCGGAACCACTGCAACGGTGCCGGCCAGTTGGCGTTGTCCTTGGAGCCTTCGCCGTAGTCCTTGTCCTTGCTCCAGCGGCCATTGCGCATCCATTCGAGCACCGCCAGCGGCTGTGCCTGGCACAGGTCGGTGCCGATGCCGATATGCTCCACGCCCATCAGGTCTGCGGTGCGTGCGACCATGTCGCAGAAGCTTTCCAGGCTGCAGTCCGACGCCCCCTTGAGGTGGAACGGGTAGGTGCTAAAGCCCAGCAGCCCGCCGGTTTCGGCGATGCCGCGCAGCACGGCATCTGACTTGTTGCGCTTGGCGGCGTGGAAGCTCGACGGGTTGGCATGGGAGATGATCACCGGCCGGCTCGACAGCTCGATGGCTTCCAGCGTGCTGCGTTCGGCGCTGTGGGACATGTCGATGAGCATGCCGACCCGGTTCATTTCGGCAATCACCTGGCGACCGAAGCGGCTGATGCCGTTGTCTTCGCGCTCGTAGCAACCGCTGGCCAGCAGGCTCTGGTTGTTGTAGGTGAGCTGCATGATGAACACCCCCAGCTGGCGGAACACCTCCACCAAGGCGATGTCGTCCTCGATTGGCGAGCAGTTCTGGAAGCCGAAGAAGATCCCCACCCGGCCTTCGGCGTGGGCCTGGCGAATGTCGCTGGCCGTGCGCACCGGGCGGATCAGTTCGGGCCAGGCTTCGAAGCGGCGGTTCCACTCACCCAGGCGCGACAGGGTCTCGCGGGCGTTCTCGTGGTAGGCGATGGTGGCGTGCACCGCGCTCAGGCCACCGGCCTGCATCTGCTGGAATATTTCCGGGCTCCAGTTCGAGTACTGCAGGCCGTCGATCATCAAGAGGTCGTGCATGGCGCGTATTCCTTCAGGGCCGCAGGTAGGTGGTCTTGACCACGGTGTAGAAGTCGCGGGCGTACTGGCCCTGTTCGCGGGGGCCGAAGCTTGAGGCTTTGCGGCCGCCGAACGGTACGTGGTAGTCGGTACCGGCGGTGGGCAGGTTGACCATCACGCAGCCGGTCTGGGCGCCGCGCTTGAAGGCGCTGGCGTGGCGCAGCGACTGGGTGATGATGCCGGCGGTCAGGCCGTAATCGGTGTCGTTGAGGGTGGCCAGGGCCTCGTCGAAGTCGCGTACGCGGATCACACAGGCAATGGGCCCAAACACTTCCTCGCGGTTGATGCGCATGTCGTTGCGGCTGTTGATGAACAGCGCCGGGCGCATGTAGTAGCCGTCGCTCTGAAGCTGCAGGCGTTCGCCACCTTCGATCAGGGTGGCGCCTTCGTCCTGGGCAAGCTGCAGGTACTGCAGGTTCTGTTCAAGCTGTCGGGCGTCGGCCACTGGGCCGATCTGCACCCCGGCCTCCAGGGCATGGCCCACCTTGAGCTGGCGCATGCGCAGGCGCAGCGCTTCGACGAAGCGGTCGTGAATGCCCTCGCAGACGATCAGCCGCGAAGACGCCGTGCACTTCTGCCCGGTGCCGAAGAAGGCACCGTTGAGGGCGCACGCCACGGCCAGGTCGAGGTCGGCATCGTCCATTACCACCAGGGCGTTCTTGCTGCCCATCTCCAGCTGGCAGCGCACCAGGTTGCCGGCGGTGGCGACCGCGACACGGCGGCCGGTCTGCAGCGAGCCGGTAAAGGTCAGGGCGTCGATCTCGGCCGACTGCACCAGGGCTTCGCCAACGCTGGCCCCGCTGCCCATGACCAGGTTGAAGGTGCCGTTGGGCAGGCCCTGTCGGCTGATGATCTCGGTCAGCGCCCAGGCGCTGGCCGGCACCAGGTTGGCCGGCTTGAACACCACGGCGTTGCCGAATGCCAGCGCTGGGGCGATCTTCCAGGCGGCGGTGGCCATGGGGAAGTTCCACGGGGTGATGATGCCCACCACGCCCACCGGTTCGCGATGCACTTCGATGTCGATCCCGGGGCGCACCGAAGCGGCGGTCTCGCCCATCTGGCGCAGCACTTCGGCTGCGTAGTAATGGAAGAACTGGCCGCTGCGGTGAACCTCGCCGACGCCTTCGGCCAACGGTTTGCCTTCTTCACGCGAGAGCAGCTCGCCGAGTTCCTGCTTGCGGGCGATCAGTTCGTCGCCGATGGCCATCAGCACCTGCTGGCGGGCCTCCAGGCCGCTGGCGGCCCATTGCGGTTGCGCGGCGCGGGCAGCCTGGATGGCCTGGTGGGCCTGTGCGGCGCTGGCCTGATGGTATTCGCCGATCAGGTCGTGGGTGTCCGAGGGGCTGTAGTTGCCCAGGGTGGTGTGGCCTTCGCACCACTGGCCATCGATATAGTTCTTGTAGGTCTTGAATGACATGGCTGAAAGCCTCTGGTTGCCTGGCCTTCATCTTGCGAGCAATATGCAGCAAATAAAAATTAATAAAAAAAATGCTTTGATAAGGAACGCTAACCATGTTGCCCGAGCTGAAAATCGCCCAGCTGCGCTACTTCTTGCTGGTGGCTGAACTCAAGAGCTTCCACGCCGCAGCGCGTCAGGCGTTTCGCACCCAGCCGGCGATATCGCTGGCGGTGCGCGAGCTTGAGCAGAAGCTGGGGCAGGCGCTGATCGAAAAGGGGGGTGGCCGGGTGGAGCTGACCCCGTTCGGCGAGCATTGCCTGCCGTTGTTTCGTGGCTTGATCGAGCACCACGACCGCATTGCCCGCGAGGCCACCTTGCTGGCCCGGCACGAGATCGGCCAGGTCAGCATCGCGACCGTGCCCTCGGTGGCCAGCCGCATGTTGCCTGGGCCACTGGCGCGTTTCGTCGCCGAGCACCCGAATGTGCAGGTCAGCATCCAGGACGGCACGGCCGAGCGCGTTCAGCAGTTGTTGGCCCAGGGCCAGGTGGATTTTGGCATCAGCAGCTTGTGGCTGGAGGACGAGCAGCTCGAGTTTGCGCCGATCGTCAATGATCAGGTGGGCGTGGTGTGCCGCGCCGACCACCCGCTGGCGCAGGCGGGCGAGGCCTTGCACTGGTCGCAGCTGCAGGGCGTGCCGATGGTCCGCAACGGTACCTCGCAGCTGCTGGCCGGCACCGAAGCCGAGTGCTTGCTGGGGCATAGCCGGTTGTTCGTCTCCAACATGATCTCGTTGATCGCGATGCTGGAGGAGGGGGTCGGGATCAGCACCTTGCCGTACCTGGCGTTCCCCCTGGAGAACGACAAGCTGGCGTTCGTGCCGCTGGTCGAGCCTAAGGTGGAGCGGCACATCGGCATGCTCACGCGCAAAGGGCGCAGCTTGTCCCCTGCGGCCGCCGCACTGATGGCATTTTTGCAGGTGCACCTGGCAAGTGCCGGATAGCGCACTTCGCTCCGGAGCAATAATCCCTGACCCATGATTGCCTTGCTGCAAGCAGCGACATGGGCAGTGCCTATTCAATTTGCCGGCATTTGAGGGTTTGATGGTACGGGCATTACTGTATCGCCCATTTCGCTTGTGCCTGACAGGAATAAACGATGGACAAGATGATGGCCCTGACCATCTTCGTCGCGGCGGCCGAGCACGGCAGCGCCGTCGGCGATCACCAAGGCTGTCGCGCACCTGGAAAGCGAACTGGGCGTGCGCCTGTTCGAGCGCACCACCCGGCGCATGGCGTTACCGAGGCCGGCAACCTGTACCTGGATGGCGCCCGCCAGGCGTTGCTGCACCTGCAGCGGGTGACCGAGGAGGTGGAGCAGCTGCAGTACGCGCTGCGTGGCACCCTGCGCATCACCGCGCCGCCGTCGTTCGGCTACCTGTCGGACCGCCTGGGCCGGCGCGTGGTGATGGGCTTCGGCGCGCTGGTCATGGCCCTGGGGCTGTTCGCGTTCTTCTCGCTGGTGGGCATGAAGCGCTTCGCCATTGCGCTGTTCGCCTATTGCGTATTGCCTGACCGGCCTGCGGATGGGCGCGACCCAGGGCCCGATCCCGGCTTTCCTCGGTGAGCAGTTCCCACGCAGCATGCGCTACTCGGGGATTTCGGCCGGTGACCAGATCGGCGCCGCGCTGGGCGGCGGCACGGCGTCGAGCATCGCCACGGCGATCCAGATCCTGACCGGTCACGACCCGCTTGGGGTGGCGCTGGACGGGGCAGCGGCGCTGGCGCTGGTCGCGGTGTGTTCGCTGATGTTGCGCGAGACCTCGCGCTTGAGCATGGCGCAGATCGATGAACCCGCGACGCTGCGGTTGAACGTTGCCAAGGGGCAGGGCTCATACTTGCAAAGGGCACAGCGAGGAGTCCCGATCATGAGCATCGAACGCAGCATCCCCGAGCTTGAGGCCTGGTACGCCCAGTACGACGACATCAGCTACCGCCAAGCGTCGCCGGATGCCTACCACCTTGAGCTGGTTCGCACCGCCGAGGCCCTGCGCGACGAGGGCGCCATCGACTGGGACGACTGGCTGGCGCTCAAGGCGCTGGCCGACCAGGCCCATGTGCACGCGTTGGAGGACGCCGTGCAGGCCCACGTGAGCGACCCGGACGCATGAAAGCGCTGAAGATCGCCAGTTTCAACATCAACGGGATCCGCAGCCGCCTGCCGGCGCTGCTGGCCTGGCTGGAGCGGGCGCAGCCGGACATCGCCTGCCTCCAGGAGCTCAAGGCGCCCGATCAGCAGTTCCCGCGTCAGGACCTGGAGGCGGCAGGCTATGGTTGCCTCTACCAGGGCCAGCCGTCATGGAACGGTGTGGCGATTCTGGCGCGTGGCAGCGAACCGCTGGAGGTCCGCCGTGGCTTGCCCGGCATGGAAGACGACAGCCAGAGCCGCTACCTGGAGGCGGCAGTGCACGGTGTGCTGGTGGCGTGCCTGTACCTGCCGAACGGCAACCCGCAGCCCGGGCCGAAGTTCGATTACAAGCTGCGCTGGTTCGATTGCCTGGTGGAGCATGCCAAGGGTCTTCACGGCAGTGGGCACCCGACACTGCTGGCAGGCGACTTCAACGTGGTCCCTACCGACATGGACATCTACAACCCGCGCTCATGGCTAAAGGACGCCCTGCTGCAACCCGAATCGCGAGCGCGTTACCAGCAGCTGCTGGAGCAGGGCTGGGTCGATGCCATTCGCCATCTGCACCCTGACGAGCGCGTGTACACCTTCTGGGATTACTTTCGCAATCACTGGGCGCGCAACGCCGGGTTACGCATCGACCACCTGCTGCTCAACCCCGACCTCGCGCCTTACCTGAAGCGTGCAGGCGTCGATGCCTGGGTGCGCAACGAAGCCAAGGCCAGTGACCACGCACCGGTCTGGATCGAGCTGGGCACGCGTAAAAAGTGAGCTACAACAACGTGTCGAGGGTGATCGGAAACGCCCTGATCCGCTTGCCGGTGGCATGGTAGACCGCATTGGCGACCGCCGCCGCGACGCCGACCACGCCGATCTCACCGACGCCTTTCGAGCCTAGTTCGTTGACGATGTCGTCCTGCTCTTCGACGAAAATCACCTCGATATCACCGACGTCGGCATTCACCGGAATGTGGTATTCGGCCAGGTTGTGGTTGAGTACGCGGCCCTGTTCGTGGTCTGTCTGAGCTTGTTCATGCAGGGCCATGCCCAGGCCCCACACGACGCCGCCAAGAATCTGGCTCCGTGCGGTTTTCGGATTGACCACGCGGCCCGCCGCCACAGCACTGACAACCCGGGTGACGGTGATCGTGCCAAGGTCCTGGTCCACCTTGACCTCGACGAAAACTGCCGAATGCGTCGCAGTGGAGAACGGTTTACGCTTGGCGCTCGGCTCTGCCTTGACCTGTGCCTCGAAGTAGCCCTCTTTGGACTTGGCCGCAATCTCCGACAAGGCAATCCGCTGCCCATCGAACTGCAGGTACCCATCGGCAAAGGTAATGGCGTCCAGCGGCTGGCTGGCTAGCGCGGGATGGGTCGAGCGGGCGCTTTGCAGCACCTTGCTGCGCAGGATCTGGCAGGCTTGCTGCACTGCCGAGCCTACCGATGAGACGGTAAAGGAACCACCCTGCAATGGCGCGGTTGGCAAGGAAGAATCGCCCAATAAGAACGTAACGTCTTCCAACCTGAGACCGGCAGCATCGGCCGCGATCTGGCTCATCACCGTACCGGTACCGGTGCCGATGTCGGTGGTCGCACTGCTGACCGTCAAGTGCCCTTGGCCGTCCAGCCTGGCGTTGGCACTGGCTGTCATCTGCATGGCTTCCCAGACACCGCCCGCCATGCCCCAGCCAACCAGATGCCTGCCGCTGCGCATGCTGCGCGGCTCGGGGTTGCGGTTGGCCCAGCCGAAGTGCGCGGCGCCCTGCGCGTAACAGGCGAGTAATTGCTTGCTGGAGTAGGGTTTGCCTTCATTGCCGTTGTGGTCGGCAAAATTGGCCCGGCGCAACTCAAGCGGGTCAAGCTTTGCCGCACAGGCTAATTCGTCCATCGCGCATTCCAACGCGAGTACTCCCGAGCCGGCACCTGGGGCGCGCATGTCCAGCGGGGTGAACACGTCGAGCGGAACGAGGCGGTAACTCAGCGCCACGTTGTCGCAGCGGTAAAGCATGCCGCTCCATTCCACCAGGTGCTCGGTGAAGTCCTCGAAACGTGAGGTCTGAGCAATGGCGTCGTGGGCGACTGCTACCAGCCGGCCGTCGGCACTGGCACCCAGGCGAAGACGCTGCTGGGTGCGGGGGCGGTAACCGAAGGTGAACATCTGCTGGCGGGTGAGTGTGACCCGTACCGAGCGCTTCAGATGCAATGCAGCCATGACCGCCAAGGGCAACTGATACTGCGGACGCAGCCCCGAACCGAAGGCACCCCCCACGTACGCGGCCAATACCCGGACCTTGTCTTTCGACAGGCCGAATACTTTGTGCAGATAGTCCTGGCAGTTTTGCGGGCCTTGGGTTTTGTCGTGGATTTGCAGCGAACCATCGGCCTGGTAAAACACCGTCGATGCGTGGGGCTCCATGGGGTTGTGATGCTCGTTCGCCGTCAGGTAGGTCGCATCGACGGTGATCGCTGCCTTGGCGAACTGCCCGGCGAAGTCGCCACGGGCCGGTGGTGTCTTGGCCGGGGCCTGATGGCTCTGGTCGAGCACGGCGAGCAGGTCGGTCTGGTGGGCTTCTTCGCTGTATTCGATCTGCACCAGCGAGGCAGCGTAACAGGCCAGCTCAAGGTTTTCGGCAACGACCAACGCCAGGGGTTGCCCGTTGTAAAGCACGCGATCATTGAACAGTGGGCGAAAAGGCGCGCCCTTGGCCGAGTCGGCGTCACTGTAGTCGTCGTCATAACTCGACACCGCAGGGCGGTGGGCGTGGTCCAGCACCGCAATCACGCCGGGGACCTTCAGCGCTTGGCTGCTGTCGATGCGCAGCACCCGTCCACGGGCGATGGTGCTGGAGACGACACTGCCATGCAGCAGTCCCGCTTCGGGGTATTCACCGGCATAGCGCGCCTGGCCGGTCACTTTTGCCATGCCATCCACTCGGTCGAGCGGCTGGCCGATCACGGGGGGCATGCTGTTCATGCGGTTGCTCCTGGGTAAGGCTGTCCAACAGCGGCCTCATTCAACGCCCTTACGATTGCCCGATGGGCAAGGGGTACCTTGAAGCCGTTATGCTGCAACGGTCTGGCGCCCTGCAGCAGCACGTCGGCGGCCTGGGCGAACAGCGTCAGGCTGGCTGCCTGGCCGGTCAGTACGCGTTCAGCCGCCGGCTCGCGCCACGGCTTGTGAGCCACGCCGCCCAGCGCAATTCGTGCGTCCCTGATCACGCCGTCCTCGATCCTCAGCGCTGCCGCGACCGAGACCAAGGCGAAGGCATAAGACGCCCGGTCGCGAATCTTCAGGTAGTTGCAATGCTTGGCGAAGTGCGGCGGTGGCAATTCGACGGCGGTAATCAGTTCGTCATCGGCCAACTGATTGTCGCGCTGAGGCAGGTCACTGGGCAGGCAGTGGAAGTCGGTCAGCGGGATCTGGCGCATACCGGCACGGCCTTGCACGTGCACCACGGCTTCCAGTGCCGCCAGCGCGACGCACATATCCGAGGGATGGGTCGCGACACAGGCGTCGCTGGCACCGAGGATGGCATGGATGCGGTTCAGGCCGGTGCGTGCCGGGCAGCCACTGCCGGGTTGGCGCTTGTTGCAGGGAGTGCCGGTGTCGTAGAAGTAATAACAACGGGTGCGTTGTAACAGGTTACCGCCGGTGCTCGCCATGTTGCGCAGCTGCGGTGAGGCACCGGCAAGGATCGCCTGGGCCAGCAGTGGATAGCCTTGCTCGACCAACGGGTGCCAGGCCAGTTCGGCGTTGCTTACCAGTGCGCCGACGCGCAGGCCGCCGTTTGCAGTGGCTTCGATGCCCCTGAGCGGCAGGCCTGTTATATCGATCAGGCGCTCGGGGCGCACCACATTCTCCTTCATCAGGTCGACCAGGTTGGTGCCGCCGGCGATGAACTGCGACGACAGATCCACGAGGCTGATGGCTTCGCTGATGGAGGCCGGTTTGTGGTAACTGAACGGGTTCATGGGCGCACCTGCTGCATCAACGGCAGGGCTTCTTCCACGGCCGCGACGATGTTGGCATAGGCACCACAACGGCACAGGTTGCCGCTCATCTGTTCGCTAATGGCTGCGCGGCTGTCGGCCCGCCCTTCGTGGGCCAGGCCTATGGCCGAACAGATCTGCCCGGGGGTGCAGTAGCCGCACTGGAATGCATCATGGCGGATGAAGGCGCGTTGCATGGGGTGCAGCTGTTCGCCATCGGCGAGGCCTTCGATGGTCACCAGTTCGGCGCCGTCGCACATCACGGCGAGCGTCAGGCAGGCATTCACCCGCTGGCCGTCGCGCAACACCGTGCAAGCGCCGCACTGGCCGTGGTCACAGCCTTTCTTGGTGCCGATCAGGTCCAGCTGTTCGCGCAGCAGATCCAACAGCGTGGTCCACGGTAGGACGTGCAGTGAGCGGGCCTGGCCATTGAGCATCAGGTGTATGAGGTGCGCCTTGGCGCCCTCGGGGGAGATCGCACGCATGAAAGGTCCTCACGGTTGGTTATTTCTTGCCGGGCAACACCGAGCTGAGCACCTGTTTGGCCGTTTGCACGATCACCCCGGCCTGGTCCGGGTCGCCCTTGAGCAGGGTGCTGGCGAACTTCTTCGCCTGTTCGAGCTTGATGTGCGGCGGCAGGGGTGGCACGTTCGGGTCGGTCTTGAACTCGATCAGCACGGGCCGGTCGGCAGCCAGGGCCCGTTCCCAGGCGCTGGCGATCTCCTCCTCGCGGTCCACGTAGATGCCTTGCAGGCCAATGGAAATGGCGAACAGGTGGTAGGGCACGTCGGGTATCGATTGCGAGGCCTCGAACTTCGGGTCGCCCTCCATGACCCGCTGCTCCCAGGTGACCTGGTTGAGGTCCTCGTTGTTGAACACCGCGCAGATCCACTGCGGGTTGTCCCATTGCTGCCAGTACTTCGCAACGGTGATCAGCTCGGTCAGGTTGCTCATCTGCATGGCGCCGTCACCGACCAGGGCCACCACCGCCCGCTGCGGGTGAGCGAACTTGGCGGCGATGGCGTAGGGCACGGCTGCGCCCATGCTGGCAAGGCCCCCAGACAGCGAGCACTGCATGCCTTGGCGTATCTGCACATCACGGGCGAACCAGTTGGCGCAGGAGCCTGAGTCACTGGTGACGATGGCGTGCTCGGGCAGGCGAGGGGAGAGCTCGTATGCCACGCGCTGCGGGTTGATCGGGTCGGCCTTGGCCAACGCGCGTTTCTCCAGAGTCTTCTCCCAACGTGCGCGCCAGTGTACGACCTTGTCGCGCCAGCGCATGTCTTGCTGCTGATCGAGCAATGGCAGCAGCGCTTGCAGGGTCTGCGCAGCATCGCCGACCAGGTTGACCTCCATCGGGTAACGCAGGCTGAGCATGTCGGGCTGCAGGTCGATCTGCACGCCTCGGGCCTGTCCTTCCTTGGGCAGGAACTCGGAGTAGGGGAAGCCGGAGCCGATCATCAGCAAGGTGTCGCATTCGCTCATGAGCTGGTAGCTGGGTTCGGTGCCGAGCAGGCCGATGGAGCCGGTGACCCAAGGCAGGTCGTCTGGCAGTACGGCCTTGCCAAGCAGCGCCTTGGCCACGCCCGCGCCGAGTTTTTCGGCCACCGCAATGACCTCCCCGGTTGCCTGAAGCGCGCCGGCCCCGACCAGCATCGCTACCTTGCGCCCGGCATTGAGCACATCGGCAGCACGCTGAAGGTCTTCCTCGAAGGGCACGACTTTGGGCTTGCTGTAGCCGATGCCGGAATGCACCGTGCCGTGGGCCCTGGGCGGCTCTGCGTAGGGCAGGTCCTGTAAGTCGTTGGGCAGGATGATGGCGGTGACACGGCGCTCGCCGACCGCCGTGCGCACGGCGCGGTCGAGCAGGTGCCGGACTTGCTCTGGCGTTGAGGCCTGCTGGACGAACGCACCGGCCACGTCCTTGAACATCGACAGCAGGTCCAGCTCTTGCTGGTAGTGCCCGCCCAGGGCCGCTCGCGCTTGCTGGCCGACAATGGCCAGCACCGGCTGATGGTCCATACGCGCATCGTACAGGCCGGTGAGCAGGTGCGAGGCGCCGGGGCCAGAGGTGGCGATGCACACGCCAAGCTCGCCGGTGAACTTGGCGTGGGCGCTGGCCATGAACGCGGCCATTTCCTCGTGGCGGGCCTGGATGAACTCGATCTTGCCGTTGGCGCGGTTCAGCGCGCCGAACACGCCGTTGATGCCATCGCCAGGGTAGCCGAAGATGCGCCGCACACCCCATTGATACAAGCGCTCCACCAGAAAGTCGCCTACCGTGCCAGTCATAGTCCTCTCCCGGTCTGTCGTCGATAGGGTCTGGACTGGGTACGCCCGGGGAAAGTTTCAATGGTGTTCACGTCGGTCGGCTGACCGGAACCGCGCAACGTGCCGGGCGTTCTCAAGCAGACCGAGAACCTGGTCAGGACGCTCAACTCATGATGGAAATCGACACCGTGAATGTCGCTGTACAGACCCTGTGCTTCGCAGATGACGGGGCAACCCCCAACAGCCGTTTGCCGGTCTTGCTCTACCACTTGCAGCTCGACGCTGCGCAGGACACTGCCGCTGGCTTCGAGGCACTGTTCGCGGGGTACCAGTGGACCCCACTCTGGCGTGACGGGATTTTCGATTACCACCACTTCCATCCCAACGCTCACGAAGTACTGGGTATTGCCCGTGGTCATGCGCGGGTGACGCTGGGTGGGGAGGCGGGGCAGACGCTGAGCGTGAAGGCAGGTGACGTACTGGTGTTGCCGGCCGGGACGGGGCATCGCTGCATCGCCTGCAGCGAGGACTTTCTGGTGGTTGGCGCCTATCCGCGCGGGCAGGAAGATTACGACATCCAACGCCCTGACCGGGCGGCTCACCAGCAAGTGCTGGCGCGCATGGCGGCTGTCCCGGACCCTGAACAGGACCCTGTCACCGGTGAGCCGATGAGCCGCTGGCATCATCGAACATCATGCAATTGACTGCGTACATGTCGCTGTAACCCCTGAAGGGGACGCCTTAGGCTTTTCGCGTGGAGCAAAACACCGCTCGATGCCGTGGTTGGCAGCTGAGCGCGATCCCCATATTCGTCTCGGTCAAGGACAGCAGCGCGCAGTTCGGCCAGCTGTTTGCGCAGCACCGCCTTGCTGGGCGCGGCGACGAACACACACTCGGCATTGGCGGCAGCGAAGGCGCGCCCGCCTGGTAGATCACCGGCGAGCGTTGCGGCGAGGGTTCGCTCAAATGAAAGCCCGGCACCTTGAACCAAGTGCCCTGGTGGTCGATGCCGTGGACCTTGCGTGGGTCGGCGTACACCCCGCTTTGCCGGTCGGCCTGCACTGCGTCGTCGTCCCAGCTGGTTTCCCAGAGCTTGTAGCAGACGTGCAGGTACTCCTCGGCCATGCATAGCGCTGATCGTGGCTGAGGGGCGGCTGGCCCATGCTGCGCCGACAGCGTGCAGTCACTTGCGCAGGGCTTGCACCAGCTCTGCCTTGGTCATGCTCGAACGGCCCTTGATGTCCTTGCTGCGCGCCTCCTTGAGCAGGCTTGCCTTGGTCTGGCTTTCCAGCGAGGTGCTCGATGTCCGGGAATGTCCCTCACGGGACTTGGCGGCGCGCTTGGCCGAATCGGAACGGGCGCTTTTCTGCTCGCCGGCTGAGGTTTCGCTGCCCGACCCACCCGCCTTCTCGCCACCGCCGGACTGCTTGTTCACGGTAGCCCAGGCGCGCGCCTCGGCTTCATCCTTCGGCACGCCTTTGTGCTCGTAGCTTTCTTCGATGTGCGCGGCCTTGCGCTTTTGCTTGTCGGTGTATGTGTCCTTGTCGCCGCGTGGCATGGCGATCACTCCTGCGTGGTGGGCTTGCAGGGTTGAGCGTTCAGGGCCATCGGCAGTGCCATCGAAGGGACGGGCGGTGGGTCACGGCTCGCTGATCTGCGACAGCGGCCTGGCCACCTGTTCGAGTGAACGCCGCTCGGCGGCCACGCCCCACATGGCCTGGGTCACGGCAGCGATGATCATCAGCGCAGCGCCGATCAGGTAGCCGTACAGCACATTGATGCGCTCGCCGGTTTCGATCAGCGCGCCGAACAGTGTCGGCCCGATCAGGCCACCCAAGCCGGTGCCGAATGCATAGAACACGGCAATGGCCAGCGCACGGATTTCCAGCGGGAAGGTTTCCGCCACGGTGAGGTAAGCCGAACTGGCGGCCGCAGAGGCGAAAAAGAAGATCACCATCCAGGCCACGGTCTGCTGGGTCACGTCGATCAGTTCCTGCTGGAACAGGTAGCCGCTGACCGTCAGCAACACGCCCGAGATCAGGTAGGTCGCGCTGATCATGATGCGCCGGCCGATCACGTCGAACAGCCGTCCAAGCAGCAGCGGGCCGCAGAAATTGCCGAGCGCGAAGGGCAGGATGTACCAACCCACCTTGGCCGACGGCACGGCGTAGAAATCGGTCAGCACCAGCGCATAGGTGAAGAAGATCGCGTTGTAGAAGAATGCCTGGGCGGTGAGCAAGGTCAGGCCTACCAGGGCGCGGCGGCGATGCTCGACGAACAGGCTCTGGAACACCTCTGGCAGGGGCGTATGGTCCCGTGCGCGAAGGCGCAGGGGAGGGGCCTGCAACGGCGCAATTGCGATCCCGCGCTGGTGGTAATGGCGTTCGATGTTGGCGACGATGCGTTCGGCGCGCTCCGGCTGGTTGTGGATCATCAGCCATCGTGGGCTTTCGGGTATCCACAAACGCATCAGCATGATCAGCAGGCCCAGCATTGCGCCGATGCCGAAGCACAAACGCCAACCGAGTTCGCCACCGGCAACCGCCGGGTCGAGCAGGATCACGGCACCGCCTGCGCCGAGTGCCGCGCCGATCCAGAAGGTGCCGTTGATGGTCAGGTCGACCCAGCCGCGGTAGCGTGCCGGGGTGAACTCCTGGATGGTCGAGTTGATCGCCGTGTACTCGCCGCCGATGCCGGCACCGGTCAGGAAGCGGAACACCAGGAAGCTCCACAGGCTCCACGAAAACGCCGTTGCCGCGGTGGCACCGATGTAGAGGAACAAGGTGATGAAAAACAGTCGACGCCGGCCCAGGCGGTCGGTCAGCCAGCCGAAGAACAGCGCGCCGAGCACCGCACCGGCGATGTAGCTGGCGCCTGCCAGGCCGATGTCGGTGTTGCTCATGTGCAGTGCAGGGCTGTTCTTGAGCGCGCCGGCTACCGAACCTGCAAGGGTGACTTCAAGGCCGTCGAGCAGCCAGGTGATACCCAGCGCCAACACCAGCAAGGTGTGAAAACGCGTCCACGGCAGGCGGTCGAGGCGGGCGGGGATGTCGGTGCTGTAAAGGCGTCCCGAGCCATCGTTGGGCTGCTGCAAAGCTTGGGTCGTCACTGCAATTCCTTCTCTGACAGACTTGCGCGGGCCTTAGGAGCGGCCTTGCCGGTCCGGCGCCCCGGCAAGGCCGCTCCTCCAAGAGCATCGTGAGCTAGCTGCTTGAGCGCCCCGTGCCCATCCGCCAGGCCCAGGCAGCCCTAGTGCTCGGCTGCCCAGGTCCGCTGCGTGTCAGGGCGCCAGTCGCTTGAGCAGTGCCTGGGCCGCCGCCTCGGATGAGGCGGGGTTCTGCCCGGTGATCAAATGGCCGTCCTCGACCACATGACTTGCCCAGTCCGCAGCTTTGGAGTACTCGCCGCCATTGGCCTTGAGCATGTCCTCAACCAGGAATGGCACCACCTCGGTCAAGCCCACGGCCTGTTCTTCACTGTTGGCGAAGCCGGTGACCTTCTTGCCTTTGACCACCGGATGCCCGTCTGGCGCCTTGACGTGCTTGAATACGCCTGGCGCGTGGCACACTGCGGCAATCGGCTTGTTGGCGGCATAGAACGCTTCGAGCAAGGCCTTCGAGTCTTTGTCCTCGGCCAGGTCCCACAGCGGCCCGTGGCCACCGGGGTAGAACACCGCATCGAAGTGGTAGGGGTCGATTTCGCCCAGCGGCACCGTGTCGGCCAGGGCCATCTGCCCGTCAGTGTCGCTGGCAAAGCGCCGGGTGGCGTCGGTCTGGGCGTCCGGTTCGTCGCTTTTCGGGTCTAGCGGTGGCTGGCCGCCTTTGGGCGAGGCAAGGGTGACGTCGGCGTGGGCGTCGACGAACACGTAGTAAGGCGCAGCGAATTCTTCCAGCCAGAAGCCGGTTTTCTTGCCGGTATCCCCCAGCTGGTCGTGCGAGGTGAGCACCATCAGGATCTTTTTCATGCGGGCCATTGCTCCAGAAGTGAATAGGCAGCGCGCTGTTCGCCCTGCATAAAGGTGGGAGGGCAGCGCGCAGCAGGCGTTCCATCATAACGCTCGAAAAGGATGCGGAGTTTGCAGCCCGGCTCAATTACCCTATGGGCACGATCATTTCATTTTATGGATGCATACCCATGAGCAACACGTCATTCCGCCAACCTGTCGTGCGTGACGCCGAGCGCTGCTTCGCGATCGAGATCGGTGCCTACGAGGGTGACGAAGCGGCCACGCTGGAAAAGATCCGTACGCGCATCAGCCAATACCCTGAAGGCTTCCTGCTGCTTGAAGACGCCCATGGCATCGTCGGCTTCATCAACAGCGGCTGCGCCCACGATGTGGTGATGTCCGACGAGGCCTTCAAGGAACTGGTCGGCCATGACCCGCTGGCGCCCAACGTGGTGATCATGTCGGTGGTGGTAGACCCTGCCCACCAGGGCAAGGGCTACGCCAAGCGGCTGATGGGCGAGTTCATCACGCGCATGAAGGCCCAGGGCAAGCAGACCATCCACCTGATGTGCAAGCAACAGCATGTCGAGCTGTACCGCAAGATGGGCTACCAGTATGTGCGGCCTTCGCCCTCGGACCACGGTGGCATGGCCTGGCATGAAATGGTCATGGTGCTTTGAGCCCGTCAGCCCGCTGTCTCAGTACACCTGTGGCACGATGATATCGCTCGGGGTCGGGTTGCGGATGTAGTCCTCTTTCCTGACCCGTTGCGGCAGCTCGATCGTCGGCACCTGCACTTCTTCATAGGGCATTTGCCCAAGCAGGTGATGGATGCAGTTGAGCCTGGCCTTCTTCTTGTCATCGGCCTGCACCACCCACCAGGGCGCTTCGGCGATGTGGGTGCGTTCGAGCATGACTTCCTTGGCCTTGGTGTAGGCCTCCCAGCGCCGACGCGACTCCAGGTCCATGGGGCTGAGTTTCCATTGCTTGAGTGGGTCATGCACGCGGCTGAGAAAGCGCAGGTGCTGTTCCTGGTCGGATATGGAAAACCAGTACTTGATCAGCTGGATGCCCGAGCGGGCCAGCATGCGTTCGAACTCCGGCACGCTGCGGAAAAACTCTTCGTACTGGTCGTCGTTGCAAAAGCCCATGACTTTCTCGACGCCTGCGCGGTTGTACCAGCTGCGGTCGAACAGCACGATCTCGCCCGCTGCGGGCAGATGCGAAACGTAACGCTGGAAGTACCACTGCGTGCGTTCCCGGTCATTGGGTGCCGGCAATGCCGCCACCCGGCATACCCGGGGGTTGAGGCGCTGGGTGATGCGCTTGATCACGCCACCCTTGCCAGCCGCATCGCGGCCTTCGAACAGGATGACCACCTTGTGGCCGGTCTTCACCACCCAGCTCTGCAGTTTCACCAGCTCACCCTGCAGGCGAAACAGCTCGCGGAAGTAGGTGCGTCGCGCGGCCTTTGCGCTGCCTTCCTCCATGTCCTCGTCAAACAGGGCATCGAGGTCATGGCCGTCCTCGGCCAGTTCCAGTTCCAGCTCTTCATCACTGTGGTCCAGCAGCTCGCGATGGATGCGCCTGATCAAGGTGTGTTCGGTGGGGGACATGGCGGGCACTCGCGTCGGGGGATGATGGCAACGTGTTTAGTCATATTTGGTTACCACAAAATGACAGCCCGCTGCCTGTCAGCCCCCGTACTAGAGGGGGGTAATGCATCGACTGCCATTCAATAGTCACAAAGCTGTAACACAGCTGCTGCAAAGTGTGTCGGCCATCACACGGAGCGCTTTTTCCATGATACGCCTGATGAAGTCTGCTGCACTCGCTGTTGCCGTCTCGCTTAGCGCCACTTCGGCCTTTGCCGCAGACAACGTTCGCCTGACCGGTTCCGGCGCCAGTTTCCCTGCGCCTATCTACCTGACCTGGTTCAAGGACTTCAGCAAGAACACTGCTGGCGTTACCGTTGACTACCAGTCCAAGGGGAGCGGGGCGGGTGTTCAGGACTTCCTGAACAAGACCGTCGACTTCGCAGCCAGCGACTCGGCCATGAGCGAAGCAGACATTGCCAAGGTCGGCGAGGGCGTACAGCTGCTGCCGATGACCGCCGGTGAAATCGTCCTGGCCTACAACCTGCCAGGCAATCCGAAAGGCCTGAAGCTGCCACGCGATGTGTACTCCAACATCTTCCTGGGCAAGATCACCAAGTGGAACGACCCACTGATCGCCAAGGCCAACCCAGGCCTGAAGCTGCCTGATCTGCCGATCACCGTGGTCGTGCGTGCCGACTCCAGCGGTACCAACGCCGTCTTCACCAAGCACCTGTCGGCCATCAACGCCGACTTCAAGAAAGACCTGGGTGAAGGCAACACCGTCAACTGGCCGGCCACCGACAAGTTCATCAAGTCGCCGAAAAACGACGGCGTGACCGCCACCGTTCGCCAGACCCCGGGCGCCATCGGTTACATCGAATACGGCTTCGCCAAGCTGGCCAAGGTCGACTTCGCCGAGCTGGAAAACAAGGCCGGCCAATACGTCGTGCCGAACGCCGAGAGCGGTGCCGAAGCACTGGCTGCGGTGAAAATGCCGGAAAACCTGATTGCTCACCTGCCTGACCCGGAAGGTGCCAAGTCCTACCCGATCACTTCCTACACCTGGATGATCTTCCGCAAGGACAACGGCAGCCCGGAAAAGGCCAAGGCCATGCGTGACATGGTCGAGTACGGCCTGACCCACGGTCAGAAGATCGCCGACTCGATGGGCTACATCCCGCTGCCGCCGTCGGTTGTCGACGAAGTGCGCAAAGCGTCGCAAAGCATCCAGTAACACCGTCAGGCGCTCCCGGCGTGGTGTGACCCACCGTGCCGGGCGTGTTTGCCCCTAGTCCCGGAATCAGCCAAATGAACACACCTTTTGCCATACCGGATAACCCAGGCTCCGCGTGCCAGCCGCCGTCCACCAAGGACTTCCTGGTCGACCGCACCTTCCGTGCCCTTGCACGTATCGGTGTTGTGCTGATTCTCGCGCTGGTTTTCGCGTTGGTATACGAAGTAGGACGCAAAGCACTTCCAGGAATGGAAAAGCACGGTTTCGACGTGCTGTTCGGCAGTGTGTGGGACGTCAACCAGGGCAAATACGGCATTTTGCCCGCCATCTGGGGCACGCTTTACAGCGCCCTGATTGCCTTGTTGATCGCAGGTTTCTTCGGCGTCAGCATGGCCATTTTCCTGACCCAGGATTTCTTGCCGGCGAGGCTTGCCGCGGTGTTTCGCACCATCGTCGAGCTGCTCGCCGCCATCCCCAGCGTCGTTTATGGCCTGTGGGGCATCTATGTAGTGATTCCGGCCATCCGGCCCCTGACCGCCTGGCTGAACAGCGAGCTGGGCTGGATCCCGTTCTTCGGCACCTCCCTGAGTGGCCCCGGCCTGCTGCCGGCGGCGTTGGTGCTGGCGATCATGATCCTGCCGACCATTGCCGCCGTTTCCCAGGATGCGCTGACCAGCGTACCGATGAAGACCAAGCAGGCGGCCTATGGCATGGGCACCACCCATTGGGAAGCCATCCTCAAGGTGATGGTGCCGTCGGCCGCCACCGGCATCTTTGGTTCCCTGGTACTGGGCCTTGGCCGCGCACTGGGCGAAACAATGGCCCTGGCGATGCTGGTCGGTAACGCCAACACCATCACCCTGTCCCTGTTTGCCCCGGCCAACACGCTGGCAGCCTTGCTGGCACTGAACTTCCCTGAGGCCGGGCCGAACGAGATCGAAGTGCTGATGTACGCCGCCCTGGTCCTGATGTTCATCACCTTGCTGGTGAACGTGTTCGGTTCGATGATCATGCTCTACGCCCAGCGGGGTAACAAATAATGACTGACCTCACAGCGGCAACTACGGCATTGCCCAGCCTGCAGCGTCGCTTCGAAGGCCGCGCCTTGCGCAGCCTGGTGCTGACCTCCACGGTCTGGTGCGTGGCCCTGCTGGCCAGCGTGCCCCTGATTTCCGTGCTGTACATGCTGATCACCCGCGGCGGTGCACGGCTGAGCCTGGAAGTGTTCACCGAGCTGCCACCCACCGGTTTCGAGATGGGCGGTGGTTTTGGTAACGCCTTGGCCGGTACCTTCGTCATGGTCGGCATCGCCGCAGCCATCGCGGTGCCGGTCGGCATCCTGGCGGCGGTGTTCCTCGCCGAACTCGGGCCCGAGAGCAAGCTGGCGAACGCTTCGCGCTTCGCGGCAAAAATGCTCACCGGCCTGCCGTCGATCCTCGCCGGTGTATTCGCCTACGCCCTGGTGGTGATGACCACCGGTACCTACTCGGCCCCGGCCGGTGGCGTGGCGCTGGCGGTACTGATGCTGCCGATCGTCGTGCTGACTGCTGAAGAAGCCATGAAGATGGTGCCCAAGATCATGAAGGACGCCGCCTATGGCATGGGTTGCACCCGCGCCCAGGTGATCTGGAAGATCGTGCTGCCGACCGGCATGCCGGCCATCCTCACCGGCGTCATGCTGGCCGTGGCCCGCGCTGCAGGTGAAACGGCACCGCTGCTGTTTACCGCACTGTTCAGCAACTACTGGATCTACCACGACGGCAGCCTGGCCGTCATGAACCCCACGGCATCGCTTGCCGTACTGATCTACAACTTCTCCGGCATGCCGTTCGACAACCAGCTGGAGCTCGCCTGGGCGGCCTCGCTGGTGTTGGTGATGATCGTGCTGGTAGTCAACATTCTTAGCCGTATTTTCGGCAAGCCCAAGTACTGAGAAAGGGAGCATTCGACCGTGAACGTATCTACAGCGCAAAGAGCCGCTCCCTTGGTCAGCGAAGCGCCAATTGTCATGGACTGCAAGCTGGACAAGATTTTCTACGGCAACTTCATGGCGGTCCGCGACAGCCACGTACCGATCAGGAAAAACGAGATCACCGGTTTCATCGGCCCGTCCGGCTGCGGCAAGAGTACCGTGCTGCGCAGCCTCAACCGCATGAACGACCTGGTCAAAGGCTTCCGCTTCGAAGGCCATGTGCACTTCCTTGGCCAGGATGTCTACGGCAAGGGCGTGGACCCGGTGGTGGTGCGCCGTTATATCGGCATGGTGTTCCAGCAGCCAAACCCGTTCTCGATGAGCATCTTCGACAACGTCGCCTTCGGCCTGCGCTTGAACCGCTACAAGGGCGACATCGGCGACCGCGTCAAGCACGCCCTGCAAGGCGCTGCGCTGTGGGATGAGGTCAAGGACAAGCTGAAGGTCAGCGGCCTGTCGCTGTCCGGCGGCCAGCAGCAGCGCCTGTGCATCGCCCGCGCGATCGCCACTGAGCCTGAAGTGCTGCTGCTCGACGAGCCGTGCTCGGCACTCGACCCGATCGCCACCCGCCGGGTGGAAGAGCTGATGGTCGAGCTGAAAAAGGACTACACCATCGCCCTGGTGACCCACAACATGCAGCAGGCGATTCGTGTGGCCGACACCACCGCGTTCTTCTCGGTCGACATCTCCCAGGGCACCCGCACCGGTTACCTGGTAGAGATGGGCCCGACCACGCAGATCTTCCAGAATCCGCGTGAACAACTGACCAGTGACTACATCAGCGGCAAGTTCAGCTGAGCCAGCGCCACCCCCCCGGCGACCCACCCCGCAGGCCAGGAAGGCCGAGCGGGGTGGGTCGCTTTAACGATTGTTCTGTTTCAAGAGATTACCAATGGATGCGACATGTCGTCTTGACCTGCCAGCGGTAGAGCGCGCACTTCGCGAAGTGCAGGGCCGCTTTGCCGAACTCAGCCAGCACTTCACCGAGCCGCGTGATCCGTTCACCGACGAGGTGCTGCTCAATGTGCTTGAAGGCTATGCCTTGATTGACGACTATGTCGCACGGGGTGTGGACCTGTTCGACCTGCAGCAGCTGAACCTGATGCTGGAGATCAACGCCACCGTGCTGTGCGGCAGTGACCCGGCGCGCCGCCGCGAGTTCGCCCCACACCTCGAGGCCACTGAGGCACGCTTTTTCAACAACGTCGAAGGCGGCATCAAGGACCTGTACAACTGGTATTGCTCGTACCGCAGCGAGTCGATCTGGAAGCGGGCAGCCGGGGTCTATGTACGCATCCTCAGCAAGCCGCAGCTGTTCATCGAAGGCAACAACCGCACGGGGTCGCTCATCGTCAGCTACCTGCTGATGCGTGCAGGGTTGCCGCCGTTCGTGTTGACGCTGGACAACGCCGAGGGCTACTTCAACCCGTCCTCGGTCATTCGCAACTCCGCCAAGCATGGTGTGAAGGCTTTGTACGAATTGCCCAAGATCAAGAAAAAGTACGCAGCCTTCCTCGAAGCGAAGGCGCCTGAACCCGACAAGTTCTTCCTGCGCGGCACCTGCGTGCCGGCCCGTCAGGGGAGCCGATGATGGAAAGGTATTCGATTCTAGAGCAAGGCAGGGCCAGTGGGCGACGTGCGTGGCAAGCCATCGGGCGTAAATTCAGGCGCCCGCAGATGCGCATTTCCTTCGATATCGATGACACACTGGCCTGCCTGCCTCACCACGCCGATGAAGAACACAGCAAGCTGCCGACGTTCATCCACCGCTGGCTGGGCGAACCGCTGCGCAGCGGCACGCGTTCATTGATCCGCGACCTGCGCCGCCAGGGCTGCAGCATCTGGATCTACACCTCTTCGGGGCGCACACCGGCCTATATCCGCCGCTGGCTGATGCTTTACGGCATTCACGTTGACGGCGTGGTCAACAGCGATCGCCACCAGCACGTTTTGTCGCTGCACGGGCTTGAGAATGCCCCTTCGAAGTATCCACCAGCGTTCGACATCGACTTGCACGTCGATGATTCCGAAGGGGTCGGCATCGAGGGCTATGACCACGGTTTCCGTGTGGTCGTGGTCAACCCGGAAGATGACCGCTGGGCGCAGAAGGTCATGGATGCCGCTGAACAGGTGCAGGCCCAGCTGGCCTGGCAGCAACCCCAGCGGTACGAGGCACCGACGCCGCGGCGTTCGCAAGCGCTGGCTTCCTGACTGTCCGAGTGGGCTCATAAACGCAGAGAGATGCAGCGCCTGTGAGATCGAGCGCCGCCCGCGCGGCGCATCGCGGATAAATCCTACATTTGTTGCAACGTGGCCAACCATGGTTGTCAGCCGGTATGCACGGCTCAAGTCAAGCGCCAGGGCGGGCAATCATGGCGTAACAGGTTCGGCACGTTGCAACAGGTGTAGGAGCGGATTTATCCGCGATGCGCCGCGCGGGCGGCGCTCGATCTCACAGGCACTGCACATCTGACGGCAGGCAAAACTCAGTGATGCGCGCTGTCCACGGCGATGCTTTCGCCAGACACTTCCAGGTACCGGGTGCTGCGGTTGGCGAGCGCGTAGTGGATCAGCCCGCCCAGGCCGGCGCCAAAGAACCAGGAGAACTGCGACAGCGTTTCGAATGCCGGCACCAACGCCAGCAGGATGGCGATCAGCGAGGCCGGGACAAACGCCGCCACAGCACGCAGGTTGACCCCGCCGCGATAGTGATAGGCGCCCTCGGGGCTTTCACTGTACAGCTGCGGCAGGTTTACCCGGCTGCGGCGTACCAGGTAGTAATCGGTGACCATGATGCCGTACAGCGGGCCGAGCAGGGCACCCAGGCCGCCGAGGAAATACACGATCACCGACGGGCTGTTGTACAGGTGCCAGGGCAGGATCAGCACCGCGATGGTGGCGCTCAGCAAGCCCGCGCGGCGGAAGTTCAGCACCTTCGGTGCCAGGTTGGTGAGCACGAAGGCCGGGGCGACAAAGTTGGCCATGATGTTCACCGCCACGGTGACGAGCAGGAAGGCCAGGCAGGCCAGCACCAGGCCGGCGGTGTTGGGGATGGCGGCGACGATTTCGCTTGGGCTCTGTACCAGCTTGCCGTCGATGCTGAACTGCGCGCCGGCGAGCACCACGGCGATCAGCGCGAAGCCAAGCATGTTCACCGGCAGGCCCCAGAAATTGCCCACGCTGATCGTGCGTCGGTCCGGGCAGTTGCGGGTGAAATCGCAGAAGTTGAGGATCATGGTCCCGTACAGCGAGACCCACAGCGCGGCGGCACCGAGCACTTTCAGCCACATCGTGGGGCCGGTCGGCGCGTTGCCGCTGGACCAGGCGATCGACAGGCCACTGCGCCAGTACATCCAGCCCGCCAGGCCGGTGAAAGCGACCAGGATGATCGGCCCGGCGAGGGATTCGAAGCGGCGTACCATCTCCATGCCGTAGGCGAAGATCGCCACTTGCACGCACCAGATGCCGAGGAAGGTAACCCAGCCCAGGGTCGACAGGCCAAGCATCGAATTCTGGTCATAGGACTTGAGGTCGGGCGCGATGGCGGTGAGCAGGACGCGCAGCACCACCGAGGCGAGGTAGGTCTGGATGCCGAACCAGGCGATGGCGATCACCGCGCGGATCAGTGCCGGAATCTGGGCACCGTGGATGCCAAAGCTGATCCGGCACATCACGGGGTAGGGCAGGCCGGTCTTCTGCCCCATGTAGCCAGACAGGTTCATCAGGCCGTAGATCACCAGCGCACCCAGCGCGAAGGCGGCGAGGATCTGCGCGCCGCTCATGCCCAAAGCGAACAGGCCGATGGCGAAGGAGTAGTTGGCGATGTTGTGCACATCATTGGTCCACAGGGCAAACAGGCTGTAGCGCCCCCAGGTGCGGTTTGCCGCGCGGGTCGGAGCAAGGTCGGCACTGTACAGGCGCGGGCTCATTTGCAGTTGACTGGGGTCAGTCGTCTCGGCGGGGAGATCGGCAAGCTGGCC
This sequence comes from Pseudomonas sp. NBRC 111123, assembly GCF_001320205.1. NCBI lineage: Bacteria > Pseudomonadati > Pseudomonadota > Gammaproteobacteria > Pseudomonadales > Pseudomonadaceae > Pseudomonas > Pseudomonas sp. NBRC 111123. The sequence goes on along the minus strand of NZ_BCAZ01000020.1, from coordinate 46,068 downwards.
AACATCGGAACGGGAAATCGACGCCATCGGGACTCCATGATGGTTGTGTACTTTTATTGTTGGTATTTGTATACAAACAAGATTCGTACCAATCCGTGAACGAGGGGGAATTCACGGTCCCGGCGCGTTCATGCCAGCCAGGTCCCTGGCTGCCTGAGCATTCATGTGGGAATTATGTGCACGTTCACTGTGCACCGTTGGTACCTCGCGCACTCGACGTGTTGAACAAGTGGCTTGCAAGGGGTGTTCAGAATAAGCTTGTGGCAGGTTGCCATGGAGGTCAGTCGATGTCGCATCTACCGCTAGCGCTAGGCCTGTTGCTTGCCGCCACTTTGGTCGAGGCGGCGCCGCTGCAGGTGCCCACTCCGGCTGCACTCAGGAGCCAGCTAGACAGCCTAAAGCCTGGCCAGTTTCTGTGGTACCCGCAGGTCTCGCCGGTAGGGCCGGTGACGGTGGTGGTCAGCCTCACCGAGCAACGTGCCTACGTTTATCGCAACGGCATCGCCATTGGCGTCAGCACCGTGAGCAGCGGCAAGGCCGGCCGGGAAACCCCCACGGGGGTATTCAGCATTCTGCAGAAGAAGGTCGAGCACCAGTCCAGCCTCTACAACAGCGCACCGATGCCCTACATGGAGCGGCTGACCTGGGACGGTATCGCCCTGCATGCGGGGCACCTGCCGGGCTACCCAGCCTCCCATGGTTGCGTGCGCCTGCCGCTGGAATTTGCCAAGAAGCTGTATGAGGTCACGGGTTTCAGTTCGACCACGGTCATCGTTTCCGATACCCACAGTGCGCCGGTGGAGGTCTACCACCCCGGCGTGCTGGCGCCTACGGTCAACGCAGGCAAGGCCCAGGGCCCGCTGGTACTGAGTAACCAGCAGTTCTGGAACGACCCGGACCCGGCGTCAGGGCCGCTGTCGATCCTGATCAGCCGCGCTGACCGGCGCGCCTACGTGTACCGCGGTGGCCAGTTGATCGGCTCGGCACCCGCCCTTTCCATTGAAGAGAGCCAGCATCGCAGCGGCATGGCGGTTTACTCGCTGCTGCAAAAACCATCCGCCCTGGCACTCGATGACGGGCTACCCTTACGGTGGTCGGTGGTGGGCCTGAGCAACCCTGAATACGGGAGTACGCCCTATGAACAACTGGGGCAACTGAACATCAACGCGGAGTTCCGCCGTCATCTGCGCGCGGCGATGGATGTCGGCACGATGCTGGTGATCACCGATTGGGCGTCTACCCGGGAGACTCGCAGCGACGGGAAATTCACTGTGATCACCACCGACGACGATGAAGAACTTAAGCCGTTGGTCAAGAAATGATCGGCATTGCGCTAGAAATCAAGCAAAGTGGTGGCTTTTGGCCTTAAACCGGCGGATTTTTCGCTGACAGGTTCAGGTCTTTACCCGGGTAACCCATGTCGATTTTCAATCCCTTGCAGGGCGCCCTCCGGCTCTCGGTGGCCAGTGTTGGCCTGTTTTTACTCGGCGCCTGGCACAGTGCCCAGGCGCAACCCCTGCCCAGCGCCGCCGAGCTGCAGCAGCTCGCGCCGAACGCCAGCCTTTCGACCTTGACCCTGGCACTGAGCGCCTACGCCTGCGCCAGCCACAGCGAGGCGGACAAGTTGCTGACGGTGATCGATTACTCCAAGGCCTCGCGTGACAAGCGGCTCTGGGTGTTCGACTTGCGCGCGCGCAAACTGCTGTTCGAGGAATGGGTCGCCCATGGCAAGAACAGCGGCGCCGATGTGCCGACCTTGTTCTCCAATGCCCCGAACAGTTACCAATCCTCCATCGGCCTGTATGAGACCGGCCAGACCTACAGCGGCAAGCACGGCCGCTCGCTGCGCCTGCAGGGGCTTGAGCCGGGGTTCAACGACAACAGCATGTCGCGTGCGATTGTCATGCACGCCGCCGCCTATGCCGACCCCAAGGTCGTGCCCGGCCTGGGGCGCCTGGGGCGCAGCCAGGGCTGCCCTGCCGTGCGGCCGGCCATTGCTGGCAAGCTGATCGACACGCTGCAGCGCGGCAGCTATGTGTTTGCCTACTACCCGCAGCAGGACTGGCTGAAGACGTCGCGCTTCCTCAACGCCCAGAGCTGCCCGCTGGCGGGGCACTCGATCGCCAGCAAATAGCGAGCGAGGCAGCGCGAGGCTGGACATCAACTCGCAATCGGAGCTGTTCGCCCAGTTTATCGGCTGGTTGCGGCGCCCCCTCAGGCATACCCAGTGGTTTCGTGCGGGCAGGGCTTACCAGCGCAGCAGGCGCGGGCCCAGCCACGCGCCGAGCGCAGTTGGCAGCAGCATGCCGAGGACGTACCAAAGGCCCCAGAACGGCACTCCCATCTCCGGGCAGTGCAGGCAGTAGGCCAAGGTGGCCGTCGACCCGGCCAGCAGGCCGCCTGCGGCACCGGCCTGGCGCAAACGGGTGGGTGCCAGGCCGCGCAGGGCCCAGAACACGCTGACCAGCCCCGGCAGCGACAGCAAGGCAATGTTCAGCGCGCAGGTGCGCCAGGTGCGGCCGAACAGCAGGTCGGCGCGCGCATCGAGGGGGGCGCCGGCAAGGCTCAGCGCCGCGCCCAGCCACAGCAGCAGCAAGGGCAGGCCAAGCAGCCCCCAGGCCACGCCACCGCGTACGCCCGGCCTGGCCAGCCGGCTGGTCAGCCACAGCCCCAGCGCCGCCAGGCTGCCAGGCAAGGCAACCTTGGCCCAGAACAGCGGGGTGCGCGCCACTTCGGCAAGGTCGCTGCGCACACCGTAAAGGGCCGCAGTCATCAGCACTGCCGCCAGCAGGCCAAGCAGCACGGCCAGCCCCAGGCGCCTGCTCGGCACATTGCGCTGCACCGGGCCTTCACCTGCGGCCAGCAGGCTGATCAGGTCATCGGTTTTCATGCTTGCCTCCAATCAGCCTGGCCAGCGCCTTCAGGCCGCGATGTATGCCCACCTTGACCGCAGAGCTGGAAAGCCCGGTCAGTTGGGCGGTTTCTTCCACCGACAGCCCCTGCAGCTTGACGTGAACGATCGGCAGCCGCTGGCGCGCTGGCAGCTGTTCAAGCAGCCTGGCCAGGTCCCGGCTGGCTTCAGCCGGCTCGGCATCGCTGCTGGCGAACAGCTCGGCGTCGTCATCCAGGGGCGTGCTGTGCGCCTCCAGGCGGGCCCTGCTGCGCAGGTAGTCGACCAGCTTGTAGCGGGCAATGGCCTGCACCCACGCCGTCAACGGCTGTTGCGCCTGGTAAGTATGCCGCGCGTTGTGCACCGCCAGCAGCACTTCTTGCAACAGATCTTCGATCTCGGCAGGGCGCCGGGCCAGGCGCCGGCGCAGAAACGCCCGGATATGCAGTGCCAGGGCCGCAAGGAATGCCCGGTAAGCCTGCGCATCACCCGCCAGGCCTGCCAGCAGCAAGGCTTGCAGCTGGGCTTCGCGCGCATCGAGCAGTGCCTGTGAGTTAGTTCGCTGCATGGGCCGCCTGGGTTACACCGTGGGTGCATTTTCTGTGAGCCCACCGTTGGCGGCCCCCTGGATTGAAACCTTAGGTGGCCGCAGCCGGTTGAGCGAAAAATTTTTCCAGGGCTGTAACCCGATCCGGGCATGCCACGAACTACTCCATGAGCCGCCGGTAAACGTGCCACGGCCACACACCCTGGAGACTTCAGCATGAAAACCTTAGCCCTCGCCACCGCCGCCCTGGCCCTCGCTTCGCTGGCAAGTGCCGCCCTGGCGGCCACCCCCACCCAGCCGGCCGGCAGCGGCGCCGCCATGGAAAAATGCTATGGCGTCGCCATGGCCGGCAAGAACGACTGCAAGGCAGGCGCCGGCACCACCTGCGCAGGTTCTGCCAAGAAAGACTACGACGGCATGCACTGGAAAAACGTCCCGGCAGGCACCTGCACGTCGATCAAGACTCCAGCGGGCATGGGCTCGCTGACTCCGGTCAAGGCCTGAGCAGAGGAGGCCGACCATGAACGGCAATGTAGCGTTGGGCGCCGGGATCGGGCTCAAGGCCGAGCACTACGCCCAGGCCCTCGCGTGCAGCGCCGAGGGGCTCTGGTTCGAGGTTCACCCAGAGAACTACATGGTCGGCGGCCCACGCCTTGCCTGGTTGAGGCGCATCGCCGAGCGCCATCCGCTGTCGCTGCACGGTGTGGCGCTGTCGCTGGCGGCTGATGCCGACCCTGATCCGCTGCACCTGCAACGGTTACGCACGCTGATCGACCAGGTCCGGCCGGTGCTGGTGTCCGAGCACCTGGCCTGGTCGACCTGGCGCGGCGACTATCATCCCGACCTGCTGCCGTTCCCGCGCAGCAGCGAGGCCCTGGCCCGCATCGGCAGCAACATCCAGCGCAGCCAGGACGCGCTCGGGCGGCGTATCTCGATCGAGAACCCCAGCCATTACCTGCAGTTGGAAGGGCACGACTGGGATGAGATCGATTTCCTTGCGGAGCTGACCCGGCGCACTGGTTGCGGCTTGCTGCTGGACGTTAACAACGTGTACGTCAGTGCACATAACCTGGGCTTCAGTGCCACCGACTACCTGGACCGTTTTCCGGCGCAGGCCATCAGCGAAATCCACCTGGCGGGCTACAGCCAGGACGCGCAAGCCGGCTTGTTGATCGATTCCCATGATGCGCGTGTCGCCGAGCCCGTCTGGGCGCTTTACCGGCGCCTGATCGCACGGGTCGGCCCGCGCCCGACGCTGCTGGAGCGTGATGGCAATGTTCCGCCGTTCACCGAGCTGCTTGGCGAACGCGCCATGGCCCAGTCGACCCTGAGCGGTCCGGGAGTGCAGCCATGCAGCTTACCTTGAGCCAGTACCAGGACGCCTTCGTCGCAGCGTTGCAGGGGCGCCCGGCGCCCGGGCTGGCGGCGCTCACCGAACAGGCGGCGTTCGCGGTGTACCGCAACACGGTGATGGCCGGTTGCGTGGAGGCGCTGTGCGCCAACTTTCCCAGCATCCTGACCCTGGTCGGGCGCCAATGGATGGAAGCGGCTGCAGCGGACTATGCGGGGCAAGCGCCGCCCAGCGATACCCGGCTGATTCACTACGGCGCAGCCTTTGCAGACTACCTTGAGCAGTGGCAGGCGCAACACGGCTTGCCCTACCTGGCCGAAGTCGCCCGGCTGGATGCCTGCTGGAGCGAGGCATTCAGTGCCCTCGATGAACCTTGCCTCGACCTTGCCGAGCTGGCGGGCATGACTGCCAGCGACCTTGCGCGCAGTGTCATGCGCCCCCGTGGCAGCGTCCGCTGGCACTGGTGCGAGCAGCATCCGGCCTACAGCCTCTGGCGCTGCGGCCGCGAGCAACTGGACTGGGCGGACGATCACCCTTGGGCCGGCGAGGGCGTGCTGTTCGTCGGCGGCCCCGAGGGCGTTTGCCATCAACCACTGGAGAAGGGCGGTTGTGCGTTCCTGCAAGCCTGCGCAGCCCGACAGCCCCTTGAACTGGCCTCACAGTTTGCCCAACTCACCCAACCGGACCTGGACTTCACCGACCTGCTCGGCCGGTTGCTCGGCGCACAGGTCTTCTGCCCGCTCAGCTTTGCTTGAGGACACCACCATGGACCGCGTTCACTCCACGCCATTGGCCAGCAACCTGCGGCACACCTGGAACCGGCTTGCCGACACCGTACAACAGCACATTGGTGATACCGTCTTGTGCCTGGTTGCCCGGTTCGGTATTGCCGCGGTGTTCTTCCTTTCCGGGCGCACCAAGGTCGAAGGCTGGCTGACCATCACACCGGGGACCTACGAGCTGTTTCGCACCGAGTACGCGCTGCCGCTGCTGTCCCCCTGGCTGGCGGCGCATCTGGCCACCTACGCCGAACACCTGTTCTCGCTGCTGCTGGTGCTTGGCCTGATGACACGGCTGTCGGCGTTGGCGCTGCTGGGCATGACCACGGTAATCGAAGTGTTCGTCTACCCCGATGCATGGCCCACGCACCTGACCTGGGCGGGACTACTGCTGCTGTTGATCGCGCGGGGGGCGGGCAGGCTGTCCCTGGACTACCTGCTGAAGGTGCGCTGACCGATGAGTGCCTGCCCCGCGGTGTTACAGCCCGCCGCCGAACGCGTACTGCCGTTCGGCAGAGGCTGCCGCCGGGGGAGGAGGGCTCAGTCCGCCATCACTTCGTCCAGAGCCTGCTCAAGGGTGCTGAGCGTGCGCTCGATATTGTGCAGTTTTTCAAGCCCGAACAGCCCAATGCGGAAGGTCTGGAAGTCGGCCGGCTCGTCACATTGCAACGGCACGCCAGCCGCTATCTGAAGGCCGTGCCGGGCAAATTTCTTACCGTTCTTGATGTCGGCGTCATCGGTGTAGCTGACCACTACGCCCGGGGCCTCAAAGCCGGCTGCGGCCACGCTCTTGATGCCTTTGCCGGTCAACATGGCCCGCACCCGATCGCCCAGCGCTTGTTGCTCGCTGCGGACCTTGTCGAAACCGTAAGCTTGCATCTCGTTCATCACGTCGTTGAACCGCGCGAGTGAATCGCTGGGCATGGTCGCGTGGTAGGCATGCCCGCCCTGTTCGTAGGCCTGCATGATCTGCAGCCACTTTTTCAGGTCGCAGGCAAAGCTGCTGCTCTGCGTCTGCTCGATGCGCTCAAGGGCCAACGCACTGAGCATCACCAAGGCGCAGCACGGGGAAGCGCTCCAGCCTTTCTGCGGTGCGCTGATCAGCAGGTCGACTGCACACTTGTGCATGTCGACCCAGAGCGTGCCTGAGGCGATGCAGTCCAGCACGAACAGCCCCCCGACTGCATGCACGGCGTCGCCAACGGCCCGCAGGTAATCGTCGGGCAGGATAATCCCGGAGGAGGTTTCAACGTGGGGGGCGAAGACAATCTGCGGCTTGTGCGCCTGAATGGCCGCCAGCACTTCTTCCAGAGGGGGTGGGGCGTAGGCAGCCTGGCGACCGGTATCGACCGGCCGGGCTTTCAGCACCGTGGTGGCCGCCGGAATGTTGCCCATCTCAAGGATCTGGCTCCAGCGATAACTGAACCAGCCGTTGCGTATCACCAGGCATGGCTGGCCGGTGGCAAACTGGCGCGCTACCGATTCCATGCCGAATGTTCCGCTGCCCGGGACTACCGCGACGGCCTGGGCGTTGTAGACCTGCTTCAGGGTCCTGGAGATGTTCTTCATCACGCCTTGAAATGCCTGCGACATATGATTGAGCGAGCGGTCGGTGTAGACCACCGAGTACTCGATCAGCCCCTCTGGATCAATACTGGGATAAAGCTTTGACATGGGGTAATTCCTTCGACAGAGAAGGTTCAGCATAGACCACCGCCTGGCCGCTAAAGGTCTCTTGAACTAAATGGAATTTCCCCTGCAACTGAAGGTGCCGAGGCCGTCATGAGCGTGGCTAAAGGTGCTGTGAAATCAATTCAGTTCCATGCGATCAGACCCACAACCTAGAATGCCCATCAGTTGGAGATTATTTAAGTATTCGAGTGAGACGGTCAGCCATGACGAGCACAGACTTCAAGTTTTCCATCAACAGCATCTGTTTCGACGAACACTATCGTCCTGCTGAAACCACGCGTATCACCACCAACTTCGCCAACCTGGCAAGAGGCGCACGCCGTCAGGAAAACCTGCGCAATACGTTGAAGATGATTGACAACCGTTTCAACGCCTTGGCGCATTGGGACAATCCCGAAGGAAATCGATACAGCGTCGAACTTGAGATTATTTCCGTCGAGATGAGCATCGCCGCGCAACGCCGTGATCATGCATTGCCGTTGATTGAAATACTGAAAACCAACGTCGTCGATCGTACCACTGGCGAGCGCGTTGCCAGCATGGTCGGGAACAATTTTTCGTCTTACGTGCGCGACTATGATTTCAGCGTATTACTGCTGGGCCACAATAAAGACCAGGCGGCCTTCAGCACGCCTGAGCACTTTGGTGAACTGCATGGCAAGCTGTTCAAATGCTTCGTCAACTCAGCGGCGTATAAAGAGCAATTTGCCAAACCACCGGTCATCTGCCTGAGCGTTTCAAGCAGCAAGACGTATCACCGGACTGAAAATCAGCACCCTGTAATGGGCTTTGAATACCTGCAAGATGAGTATTCACTGACGGATGAATACTTCGAGAAAATGGGCTTGAACGTGCGTTACTTCATGCCGCCGAACAGCGTCGCGCCCTTGGCTTTCTATTTTTCCGGTGATCTGCTCGGCGACTACAGCAACCTTGAGTTGATCAGCACCATCAGCACCATGGAAACCTTCCAGAAGATCTATCGGCCGGAAATCTACAATGCCAATTCCGCCGCAGGCAAAGCCTACCAGCCCAGCCTGCAACACCAGGATTACTCATTGACTCGCATTGTCTACGACCGCGAGGAACGTAGCCGGCTGGCCATCGAACAAGGGCGCTTTGTCGAAGAACACTTCATCAAGCCTTACCACGCGGTGCTCGAGCAGTGGTCCGCTGATTACACGCGTTGATTGACAAGGCATACAAGGTTATTTGCGATGAAAAAACTGCTACCTACTTCCACCGCTGGCAGCTTGCCTAAACCCTCTTGGCTCGCGCAGCCGGAAACACTCTGGTCACCCTGGAAGTTGCAAGATGAGGCACTGATCGAAGGCAAACAGGATGCGCTGCGCCTGGCCTTGCAAGAGCAGCAGCACGCCGGCATCGATATCGTCAGTGATGGCGAGCAGACGCGCCAACACTTTGTCACCACGTTCATCGAACACCTGAGCGGTGTTGACTTCGAGCGACGTGAGACGGTCAGGATCCGTGATCGTTATGACGCCAGCGTACCGACGGTGGTGGGTACTGTTGAGCGTCAAAAGCCAGTATTTGTCGAGGATGCCAGGTTCTTGCGCCAGCAAACCCGGCAGCCGATCAAGTGGGCGCTGCCAGGCCCCATGACCATGATCGATACGCTGTACGACAGCCATTACAAAAGCCGCGAAAAACTGGCCTGGGAATTTGCCAGGATTCTCAACCAGGAGGCCCGGGAGCTGGAGGCTGCCGGCGTTGACATCATCCAGTTCGACGAGCCCGCGTTCAATGTGTTCTTCGACGAGGTGAATGACTGGGGTGTGGCCGCCCTGGAAAGGGCGGTCGAAGGCCTGAAATGCGAAACGGCCGTGCATATCTGCTATGGCTACGGCATCAAGGCCAACACCGACTGGAAGAAAACCTTGGGTTCGCAGTGGCGGCAATATGAAGAAGCCTTCCCCAAGCTGCAAACGTCCAGCATCGACATCATCTCGCTGGAGTGCCACAACTCCCATGTGCCCATGGAGCTGATCGAACTCATCCGTGGCAAGAACGTGATGGTCGGTGCCATTGACGTGGCGAACCACGCGATTGAAACACCTGAGGAAGTCGCCAATACCTTGCGCAAGGCGCTTCAATTCGTCGATGCCGACAAGCTCTATCCGTGCACCAACTGTGGCATGGCGCCGCTGCCGCGCCGGGTGGCCAGCGGCAAGCTGAGTGCCTTGAGTGCGGGGGCAGAGATCGTCCGCAAAGAACTCGCGAGCCATTGAAGAACCCGACCGCCAGGAATCAACATGTCACTTCCCAGTACGGCCATCGAGCCATTGCACTTTCGCGAAGCGCTCGGGCACTACGCATCCGGCATTACTGTGATCACGTCGTGGGTCGAGGGCCAGCCAGTCGGCTTCACCTGCCAGTCGTTCTACAGCGTGTCGATGAACCCACCGCTGGTTTCGTTCAGTGTGATGGCAAGCTCGGCCAGTTACCCCGGCATGCGCCAGGCGGGTCGATTCGCGGTCAACATCCTGTCGGGTGAACAGGTCGGCATCTCCAAGCAGTTCGCCCGCAAAGGGACTGACAAGTGGCGTGGCGTTCAATGGCAGCCGTCGCCGTTTGGCAATCCGCTTATTGCGGGCAGCCTGCACTGGCTGGATTGCGAGATTCACGCCGAACACGTTGCCGGGGATCACCTGATCGTAGTGGGTGAGGTGAAGGCGCTGAGCGTGCAAGAAACTGCGGTGACGCAACCCTTGCTGTATTTCAAAGGACAATATTGCAACCTTGCCGCGCATGGCGCGGCGTGAGGGCTTGCCGGCTTCCCATGATCGATTTGAGACATCTGCGCACCCTGCATGCCTTGCGCGAAACGGACAGCATGCCCGAAGCCGCCGAGCGCCTGCACCTGACCCAGTCGGCGCTGTCGCACCAGTTCCGGGAGCTGGAAAATCGCGTCGGCATGCCGGTGTTCGTGCGCAAGTCCAAACCGGTACGCTTCACCACCGCAGGCCTGAAGCTGCTGCAACTGGCCGACCAGGTGCTGCCGCTGATCCGCACCACGGAGCGCAACCTGAGCAAGCTGGCCAATGGCACGGCCGATCGGCTGCACATCGCGATCGAGTGCCACAGCTGCTACCAATGGTTGATGCCTTCGCTGGACGCGTTTCGCAGCACCTGGCCGGAGGTTGAACTGGACCTGGCATCGGGCCTGGCGTTCGCGCCGTTGCCGGCGCTGCAGCGGGGGGATCTTGACCTGGTGGTGACGTCCGACCCGCTGGCCTTGCCCGGGATCACCTACGTGCCGCTGTTCGGCTATGAGGCCATGCTGGCCATCGACAAGCATCATGCCCTGCGCGAAAAGGCGTATGTGGAACCTGCCGACATCGCCAGCCAGACGCTGATTACCTACCCGATCGAACGCAACCGCCTGGACATCTTCACCGGCTTCCTCGACCCGGCTGACATCGAACCGGCCCAGGTACGCACGGCAGAAATGACCGTGATGATGATGCAGTTGGTGGCCAGCGGCCGTGGCGTGTGCTGCCTGCCGAACTGGGCGGTGCACGAGTACACCACCCGCGGCTATGTGATCGCCAGGCGCCTGGGCGAGAAAGGCTTGCAGGCGACGCTGTTCGCGGCGGTGCGCAGCGACATGCTCGCTGTGCCGTACATGAGTGACTTCCTGCTCACTGCAAAAGACATTTCCTTTACGACGCTGGAAGGCGTCAATGCGGTGTCAGGCCCCACTGCCTGACATTCGCTGCCGTTGGGCAACCTCAGAAGTGATATTTGACCAGGGCGCTTGCGGTGTTCTGATCGGTGGTGAAGCCTTTGGAGTCTCTGATGCCGTATTTGTCCGACCAGTAGTCATATTCCAGGCCCACGTACAGGTGCTTGGCCTCGTAGCCCATGGCCTTGCCAAGGTCGTACTTGAGCTGCGGGTTGAAGTGCAGGTTGGCGTGGTAGTCCGACTGATTGCGGTGGCTGGCGCTGGCGTCCTTGTTGTTGACGACCCAGTCCATGAAACCGTCGAACAGGATGTCCGAGTTGCCGACGGGGATCGTGATGGCCCAGGCCGGCGTCACCTGCCACGCGCCGGAGGGCACGCGATTGCCGTCGGGCTTGCGGTAGTAGACGTTCAGCTGGAAGTAATCGAAGCCGGGGATGGCCAGGTCGACGGCTGGGCCGAGCAGGTAAGCCTCGACATCACCCTCGCCGAACTCGTAGGTACTGGCGATCAGCACATCCTTGATCGGGCCGAACGACAGGTCGCTGCCGGTGATCTTGCCCAGCGACAGGCGCGGGCTGAACTCGCCGTAATAGCTGCTCTTGCCGTTGTTGGCGCTGTCCTTGCCGTTGTAGTTGATCTGGTCGACGAAGAACCAGATGTCGCCCCACGTCCAGTTGCTGGCACTCTCGAAGGTGAAGGTTTGCTGGATGGGCGGGTCGACCTTGTAGTTCTTGCCCCAGAGATACGTCAGGCTTTCGTTGTGCCAGAGCAGCGGCCCGTCGTTGACGACTGGCCCTGGCGCCAGGTCCTTTCCGCCTGCGAGGGCCTGCCCGGCCGCCAGCAGGCCACTCGCGATCAGCAGGCAAGCCAGGGTACGTTCCATGTTCATGTTCCTCACATTGCGATTTCAGGCACTTATTCAGTAGTTTGCCTGGCGGTGGCTGTCAAATTTCCGCAGGCCCTCTCAGCTCGCCGCCGAATCGAGCGCGTCACGCAGTTGGGCAACGCCTACGAGCGCCAGCGCCTGGGCGGAATAACACAAGCCGATGCGTCGCCGCAGGTCCAGCTGTGGCAATGCTTCTACGTGCACACCGCGGTGTTCGGCTGCCAGTGATTCGGGGACGATGGCCGTGCCCAGCCCGGCTGCGACCGCTTCGGCCCGGTGGATGCGATCATCAACAACGCCGGGGTGATGCTGCTGGGCAGCATCGCTACCCAGGATCCTGGGGAATGGGACCGCATGCTCGACATCAATGCGCGTGGCCTGCTCAACGGCATCCATGCCGTGGTTGCCGGCATGGTCGAGCGCAAGCAAGGCACCCTCATCAACGTCAGCTCTGTTGCCGGGCGCAAAAACGTTCCCCAACCATGTCGCTTACGTCGGTACCAAGTTCGCCGTCAGCGGGCTGTCCGAGAACCTGCGCGAAGAACTGTCGCCGAGCAATGTGCGGGTGATCACCATCGAGCCGGGCGCGGTGGAGACCGAACTGCTCAGCCACACCAGCGATGAGGCCATCAAGGCGGGCTACGACAGCTGGAAGCAAGGCATGGGCGGCGTGCTGACCGCCGACAACATCGCTGAAGTGATCGACTTCGCCTATGGCCAGCCGCAATCGGTAGGCATCAGGGAGATCGTGGTCTGTGCCACGCGCCAGCAGCAATAACGGCGCACGCTTCAGAAAACCACCGAGCGCCGATGCTCCGCAGTCGCCACCACCTTGCCACGCTTGAGCACCATCAGCCGTGCCGGCAGATCAAGTATCACATCGCTGACCGCCTGCGTGTCCACCAGCACCAGGTCAGCGTCCTTGCCCACTTCCAGGCCATAGTTGCGCAACCCCAAGGCCCGGGCCGGGCGGGTCGTGAGCATCGGCAGCACCGTGGCCTGGTCATCGGCGCCGCCCAGGTGGCAGGCCGGGATGGCGAGTTGCGCGATGTGCAGCAAGTCGCCCGTGCCATACGGGGTGAACGCATTGCGAATGTTGTTGGTGGCCAGGCAGACGTTCACGCCGCCATCGCGCAACGCCCGCACCGGGGTCAGTGTGCGCCTTACGTTATGGCTGTCGCCACGGGCACCCAGGTGCAGGTCGGTGGCTGGCAGGCACATCACACTGATGTCGGCTTCGCGCAGCAGTTCGATGATGCGCGCTTGCCGGTCGGGCTCGACCGCGGCCAGGCTGGTCAGGTGGCCGACGCAGACGCGGCCGTGATAGCCCTCGGCGATGGTGCGCCGGGCCACATACTCGATGGTCATCTGCTCGGCGTCATCGGCGAAGTCCTGGTGGAAGTCGATGTCCTTGCCGTAGCGTTTGGCCAGGTCGAAGACGAAATCGATGTGATCGAAAGGTGAATCGTCGTTGTAGGGAATACCGCCGACGACATCGGCGCCTTTCTCCATGGCCTCGACCATCATGGCCTGCATGCCCGGCAGTTTCAGGATGCCCTCCTGGGGGAACGCGACCACCTGGATGTCGATGACGTCGCGGAACCTTTCGCGCAGCTCGAGCACCACGTCGAGCCCCGTAAAGCCCTGTGCCGGGTCGAACTCGGCATGGGCGCGGACATGGCTGCTGCCCGCCTGCACGAGGGCGCGCAGGACCTGGGTCGAGCGCTCGAGGATGTCTTCGCGGGTCAGTGTCGGCTTGAGCGCGGCGGTCACCGCGATCGCTTCCTTCAGGGTGCCGGAGCGATTGGCCTTGCGCTGCATGACGTTGGCCTTTTCCAGGTGCAGGTGGCCTTCGACGAACCCCGGAATCAGCACGTTGCCGTTGCCCTCGACTTCCTGCGCAGCACGGGCGGCAATCGCCGGGGCGATCTGGGCGATCTTGCCGTTGTGCACGGCCACGTCCAGCAAGGGTTGCGCATCATCGATGCGCACGTTTCGAAAGATGATATCCATGGGCGTTGCTCCTCACGTCAGCTCGGGCCCACCGCACTCGAGCGGTGAGCCGTTTACAGCAGGATCAGAACGGCTTGGTCGGCAGGTACTTGCCATCCAGGGTGATGACGGCACGGGAGCCGCCTTCCGGATCGTCGACCTTCTTCACGTCCAGCTTGAAGTTGATGGCGCTGATGATGCCGTCGCCGAACTTCTCGTGGACCAGCGCTTTCAGGGTGGTGCCGTACACCTGCAGCATCTCGTAGAAGCGGTAGATGGTCGGGTCGGTCGGCACGCCGTTTTCCATGCAACCGCGTACCGGGATGGTCTGCAGCAGGGCGATGCCGTCAACGTCGAGGCCGAGCTTTTCGCCTACCACCTTGGCGGCATCGGCGGGCAGTGGGTGCTGGCCGAGCAGGGCGGCGGTGACGAAGGCTTCGGACAGGCCGGTGCCCTCGGTGATCTGGGCATAAGACAGGTCCTTGCGGGCCTTGGCCATGAGGATGACTTCGGTCAGGGCCTGGCGAGCACTTTGGGTAGCGTGCGAGTGGATCATGGGGGTATCTCCTTGGGTGGAAATTGCGGTCAGGCAACGTGCCTGGCTTGATGGGAAACGGCACATACGTCGGGGTTGGCGGCGAGTGACACAAAGCTGCCGCTGCGGCCATCGAAGGCATCGATGCGGCCGCTTTCGATGTCGTAGATCCAGCCGTGCAGGGTCACGCGGCCTTCTTCAAGGGCCAGGCGCACTGACGGGTGGGTCTGGATATTGGCCAGTTGGGCGATAACGTTCTCGCGCACCATGGCCGCGACCTTGGTCGGCTGGTCGGGGTGCTGGCGGGCTTCGTTGACCACCCGCGCGGAGTCGGCGTAGCGCAGCCAGCCGGCTACGGCGGGCATGTGCTCCAGGCACTTGCAGGTGGCGATGGCGGTCATGGCGCCGCAGTCCGAGTGGCCGCAGATCACGATGTCGGCCACCTGCAGCGCCGCGACGGCGTATTCGACCGAGGCCGATACGCCACCTGGCTCAGGGCCGTAGGAGGGCACGATGTTGCCGGCGTTGCGGATGACGAACAGGTCGCCGGGCTCGCGCTGGGTCACCAGTTCCGGTACCAGGCGGCTGTCGGAGCAGGAGATGAACAGTGCCCTTGGGCTTTGTTGGGTGGCCAGGTCCTTGAACAGCTTGACCCGCTCGGGGAAGGCGTCGCGCTGGAACCTCAGGAAACCGTCGATGATGTCTTTCATGGCTGCTGCCTCAATGTCGCGGTGTGTTGGAGCAGAGATTACGGAGCGCGTGGCATAAGGTAAAAGTCTCATTTATGATTGGCTCCATCAGATTATCTTATGTGAGTTGCCATGCTTGCCCGACACATCCAGTACTTCCTCGCCGTGGCGCAACACCGCAGCTTCACCCGCGCCGCAACGGCCCTGCATGTGTCGCAGCCGGCACTGTCGCAGCAGGTCCGGCAGTTGGAGGAAAGCCTTGGCGCGCAGCTGTTCGATCGCTCGGGGCGTAGCACACGGCTGACCGATGCCGGGGAGGTCTACCTGCGTTATGCACGACGGGCCGCGCAGGAACTGGAGCAAGCCAAGCGTGCGATTCATGACGTCAGCGACCTCAGCCGCGGCCTGCTGCGGGTGGCCGTGACGCCAACGTTCACCTCCTACCTGGTCGGCCCCTTGGTCGAGGCGTTCCATGCTCGTTATGCGAACATCACCCTGAACGTGCGTGAAATGTCCCAGGAGCGCATGGAAGCAATGCTGCTTGCAGACGAGCTGGACCTGGGGATCGCATTCGAGGACGTTCAGGCCCAGGACATCGAGGCCAGCCCGTTACTGGTCGAGACCTTGGCGTTGGTGGTCAACCGCCGGCACCCCTTGGCCAAGGCAACAGGTATCGGGCTGCAAGCGCTGAGCACTGAATCATTGATCGTGCTCAGCGGGGAGTTCGCCACCCGCGAACAGATCGACCGTTTCTTCCAGCAACATGGCATTCACCCACGGGTGCGGATGGAGGCCAACACCATCAGTGCAGTGATCGAGATCGTGCGCCGTACGTCCCTGTCGACCTTGCTGCCTGCAACCATTGCCCTTGCCAATGAAGACCTGGTTGCCATTGCACTCGAACCGGTCCGTTTGCAGCGCACGGCGGTATTGATGCAGCGCAGGGGCGGTTATCAGCGTGCAACCGCCCGCGCATTCATCGAACTGGCTGCAGAGGTGGCAGCGGCGCTGGAAAAGTGAAAGGCGTGCGCGCAACAGGCCGAGGGTCAGCTGCGGCGTGGGCTCAAACGGTCTGCTTTGCCCTTGCTGCGAAGCGCAAGGCCAACGGCAGCGCCAGTGCCCAGACCGGCGCCAGGACCAGCGCGGTTTCCAGGCGCCCCAGTGGCAGGTCGACACCGGCCAGCCGGGCGCCGGCCAGGTAAGCCAACGGGCCCCCGAACATGCCCAGCAACACCGCGCGCCACGCTGGCCGGGCAAACCCTGCCAGGCTGTGGCGCATGCCACTGGCCAACACAAGCCACAGCAGTGCCAGCCAGGGCGGCAGCGGCCACTGGCCGAAGCTGAATACGCCGAGCATTCCCAAGGTGCTGTCCAGCAGGCAGCCAACCAACGCAATTGCCAGCAGCACGCGCCACTCACCGCCGGGGCTCAGGCGCAGGTGCAGCAGCAGGCCGGCCAGCACGATCAGCAACAGCCAGGGCCTGTGTGCCCCCAATACACAAAGCCACCAGCCGGCCTGCAGCCACAGCGCATTGCCGAGCAGCCAGCCACGGCGGCCCATGTTCAGGCGCCCGGTAGCGGCGCCCGTCGCGCCTTGGGCCCGGCCCACAGCATCTGTGCCACGCCGATGGTCCGTTCCTCGAAGCCGCCCTGGCAATAGCACAGGTAGAACTCCCACAGACGCTGGAAGGCCTCGTCGTAACCAAGCCTGATCAGCTCTGTGCACGAGTGGCGCAGGTTGTCGCGCCAATGGCGCAGGGTGCGTGCATAGTCCTGGCCGAAGTCCTCGAGGTGCACCAGGTTCAGCGCCGTCTGGCGGCTGGCGGTGTCGAGCAGCACGCTCAGCGAGGGCAGCGCGCCGCCGGGGAAGATGTAGCGCTGAATGAAGTCCACCGAGCGCCGGGCCTGGGCATAGCGTTGGTCGCGGATGGTGATGGCTTGCAGCAGCATCAGGCCATCGTCCTTGAGCAGCGAAGCGCACTGGCGGAAGTAGGTGGGCAGGTAACGGTGACCGACGGCCTCGATCATCTCGATGGACACCAGCTTGTCGAAGCGCCCACGCAGGTCGCGGTAGTCCTCGTGCAGTACGGTGACATGCCCTTCCAGGCCCAGCGCCTTGACCCGCTGCAAGGTGTGGGCGTGCTGCGCGGCGGAGAGGGTGGTGGTGGTGACCCGGCAGCCATGCTGCACGGCGGCATGGATGGCCAGGCTGCCCCAGCCGCTGCCGATTTCCAGCAGGTGATCGTCGGGCTTGAGTTCGAGCTTCTCGCAGATAAGCCGGAGCTTGTTTATCTGAGCCTGCTCCAGGCTTTGTTCGGCACTGTCGAAGCGCGCAGCGGAATACATCATGGTCGGATCAAGCAACCGTTCGAACAGGGCATTGCCCAAGTCGTAGTGGGCCAGGATGTTGCGCCGCGCACCGCGTCGGCTGTTCTGGTTGAAGCGGTGCAGCAGGCGCAGGGCCGGGCGCGCCAGGCGGGCCAGGCCGCCCTCCATGGCGTCCAGCACGTCGAGGTTGGCGACGAACAGCCGGGTCACCGCGGCCAGGTCCGGGCTGCGCCAGTAGCCATGGATATAGCCTTCGCCGGCGCCGATCGAGCCATTGCCGGCCACCAGGCCCCAGGCGGCATCGTCAACGATCTCCACCTCGGCGTACAGTGGGCTGGCGAGGTCGCCGAAGGTCCATTGCCGGTCCCGGCTGATCAGGCGCAGCTGGCCGTGGCTCAACTGGCTCAGCTGCGCCAGCACCGCATGCCTGGCCAGGCCGCCGAGCAGCGGAGCAATGCTGGCTGATTTGCTAACGCTCAAGGTCGGTTCGGACATGGTCTGGCTCCTCGTGGATGGCTTGGCCTGGCGCCAGGTCGTGCTGGCTGGCGATATGGTCGTATACGGGTGTGCGTTTGAGCAGCAGGCGCAGGGCTTGCCAGTAGATGCCGGTGACGGTGCGCAGGCTCATCCACGGGAAGGCCAGGATGTGGCGTTGCACGTTGGCGCGGTCGAGCGGCTGGCGTTGCAGGGCGAGGTCGGCGTCGAACACCTTCTGCCCGGCGCGCCAGTTTTCCATGTGCACGTGTACACGTTGCGCATCGAGGGCGAAGCGCAGCCGGTAGTCCATGTCCATCGGCATGAACGGCGAGACGTGGAAGGCCTTGGCCACGGCAAATGGCTGGGCCAGGTTGCCTTGCACCGGCAGCACATAGTGAAAGCGCTCGCGCCAGGGGGTGTTGCGCACCTCCAGCAGCACGGCCGCCACCTGCCCTTGGCAGTCGTGGCAGAAGTAGACGCTTACCGGGTTGAACGACAGCCCCCAGCAGCGTGGTTGCGTCAGCAGGTGAATGGCACCTTGGGGCACCTGCCCGGTGGCCTGGCCAACCAGCAGGCGTGCGGCCTCGACCAGGGGCATGCCCTGGCGGGTCAATGCGGGCAGGTAGTCGCTTTCGCGCCAGCACAACGGTGCCAGGCGCGAGCGCCCAAGCCAGCGGGACAGGCCCAGCAGGCGCGGCAGCTCGTCGAGGTCCAGGTAGAACATGCCGACGCGGTAACGGAACGCGTGGTGCCCGGGCGTCAAGCGCCGGTGGCTGAGCCAGCCGTGGCACAGGCTGCTGTTCACAGCTGTTCTCCAAAGTGGCTGGCGACGGTCAGCGCGCTGAGCACGCCATCTTCGTGAAAACCGTTGGCCCAGTAGGCGCCGCAGTAGTAGCTGTGCAGCGGGCCCTGCAGTTCGGCCTGACGGGCCTGGGCGGCCACGGCGGCGAGGCTGTACTGCGGATGCGCGTACTCGAAGCGGGCGAGTATTTGCGTGGGGTCCACCAGCGCGGTCTGATTGAGGCTGACGCAAAAGGTGACCGGCGCCTGGATGCCTTGCAGGATGTTCATGTTGTAGGTAACGGCAGCGGGTGCCTGTTCGCTGCCGCCCAGGCGGTAGTTCCAGCTGGCCCAGGCCCTGCGCCGCTGGGGCAGCAGGCGGGTATCGGTGTGCAGCACCACGTCGTTGCTGGCGTAGTGGATGGCGCCGAGGATGGCCTGTTCGTGCTCGCTGGGGGCGTCCAGCAGCGCCAGGGCCTGGTCGCTGTGGCAGGCGAACACCACCTTGTCGAAGCGTTCGCTGCCGCCTGCCCAGGCCACGTCCACGCCTTCGTCGTCGCGGCTGACCCGTTGCACCGGACAACTCAAGCGGATGCGTTCGGCAAAGGGCCGGCACAGCGGCGCCAGGTAGCTGCGTGAACCACCCTCGATCACCCGCCATTGCGGGCGCTGGTTGACCGACAGCAGGCCGTGGTTGCGGCAGAAACGCACGAAGAACTGCAGCGGGAACTGCAGCATGTCGGCCCGTGACATCGACCAGATGGCCGAACCCATGGGCACGATGTAGTGGTCGATGAAGCGTTGGCCGTAGCGGTTGTCGCGCAGGTAATGGCCCAGGGTGGTCGCGCCATCGATACGCTGTTGGTCGAGGTCGGCCGGCGCCTGGCGGTTGAAACGCAGCACATCGCCCAGCATGCCCCAGAAGCCTGGCGACAGCAGGTTGCGGCGCTGGGCAAACAGGCTGCGCAGGTTGTGCCCGTTGTACTCGAAACCCGTACGCGGGTCGTGCACCGAAAAGCTCATCTCGGTGATCCGCGAGGCGACGCCCAGGTGTTCCAGCAGGCGAATGAAGTGCGGGTAGGTCCAGTTGTTGAAGACGATAAAACCGGTGTCCACCGCATAGTGCTGGCCGTGCCAGTGCACATCGACGGTATGGGTATGCCCACCGACCCGGTCCGCCGCTTCGAACAGCGTGACGGTATGCCGGCGGGACAGCAGGTGGGCGCAGGTGAGGCCGGCGATGCCGCTGCCGATGATGGCGATATGCATGGCTCAGCCCTGGGGTTGACGCGCCAGGCGCTGGCCCAGCTTCAGGCGCCAGCGTGCCGGCAGTGCGCCGAGCAGGCGCAGCAACAGGATGAAGGTGGCGGGGAAGGTGATCTCCAGTGGGCGGTGTGGCAGGCGCGCAGCAATGTACCCGGCGGCGCGCTCGGCGCTCCATAGCTGCGGCATGGGGAAGTCGTTGCGGCGCGTCAGCGGGGTATCGACGAAGCCGGGGCTGACCAGGGTGACATCGATGCCTTCGCTGGCAAGGTCCAGGCGCAGCGACTCGACCAGATAGCGCAGCGCTGCCTTGGACGCGCCGTAGGCACCGGCCCGTGGCAGCGCCAGCCAGCTGACCGAGCTGCCCATGACCACCAGGTGCGGGCGTTTGCCGCGGCGCAGCAAGGGCAGGGCGGCCGCCAGGCAATGGCTGGTGCCGATCAGGTTGGTGCGGACCACCCGCTCGACCAGGGCCGGGTCGAACTGCCCCGGCTCCAGGTACTCGCAGGTGCCGGCATTCAGGATCACCAGGTCCAGCGAACCCCAGGCCTGTTCGATCTGCGCGGCGATGCGTGCCACCTGCTCAGGTTGGTCGACATCGCCGACCGCCAGCAGGACCTGGCCGGCAAAGCGTGCGGCCAGCTCCGCCAGGCTGTCTGCCTGGCGCGCCCCAAGCGCTACCTGGTGGCCTTGCTCCAGCAGGCGCAGCGCCAGTACCGCACCGATGCCGCTGCTGGCACCGGTCAGCCAGCAGCGGCTCATGCCAGCCTGCTCTTGAGCCAGCGAACCGCCCGGCCCATGACGGGCACATGCTCATACAGCAACGCGCCGGCGTCGAAGTAGTCCTGATGAAAGTGAACCCGCCCGCGCCAGCGCAGATGGCTGCAGCCTTGCAAGCTGATCGGCTGCCCGCCGGCCAGGCGTGGGTGGCGGTAGTGCAGGGTCCAGCGGATGTAGCCGTGGCCCGGCTGTGGTTCGTCAAGGCCCTCGAAGGTGTAGCGAACCTCGGCCACGTTGGCATAAAGCTGCGCGAAATAGCCACGCAAGGCTGTGAGCCCGCTGATCTGATGGAGCGGGTCGCGAAAAGTGACATCCTCGCTGTACAACTCGCCAAGCTGGTCAAGATTGTGTGCACCCAGCGTGGCAAAGCGTTCGGTGAAGTGCTGCAGGTAGTTGGACATGCACAATACCTGTACAAAATTAGGCTGATGTACAAGGTATAGTGCAGGTATCCGGATAACGCTATACAGAAGAGAATTTCTGTACAGTTTTATCACTCGGCATTCATCTGGCCTTCAACCGTACGGAGGCGCTGGCAGTTCGGCCAGGAGCCTTTTCAGGCCGTCGCTCCATTGCCTGCGAATCTGCTGGTAGTAAGCATCGTCGGCGCTGATGCGTTGGCGCGCGTGCACCTCCAGGCTGTTCTTGCGGTACACCAGCAGGTCCAGCGGCATGCCTACTGACAGGTTGCTGCGAATGGTCGAGTCGAAGGAAATCAGGCCGCAGCGCAGCGCTTCGTCCAAGGGCGTGTGGTAGCGCAGGTTGCGGTCGAGAATCGGCCGGCCGTACTTGCTTTCGCCCAGTTGCAAGAAGGGGGTATCTGCCGTGGCCTGGAAGAAGTTGCCCTGTGCGTAGACGTTGAAGATGGCCATGGGCCCGCCAGCAATCTGACCGCCGACGATGAACGAACAGCTCAGGTCGATGCCGGCAGTCAGCTTGCTGCGGTCGCGGCTGACCACCTCGCGCAGGGTGTCGGCGACCAGCACCGTGGCGTCGTACAGCGTGGCAACATTCAGCAGGTGCGGGCCAGGGCCGTGGGTACGTTGCTGGAGCAGGTTCACCACCGACTGCGAGGTCGCCAGGTTGCCGGCAGTCTGCAGGACGATCAGGCGCTCGCCCGGCAGGCTGAACACGAACAACTTGGCAAAGGTCGATATCTGGTCGATACCGGCATTGGTGCGTGAGTCGCTGATGAAGACCAGCCCGTCCGCCAGGTGCATGGCGACACAGTAAGTCATGCGGGTTCCCTTGTTATCGCTGTCAACGGATGCAGCGCCGGTCACTGGCGGTGCACATGGACGCTGGCCTGCATCGACTCGGCGCCGCCACCCCGGCGCACGCCCCTGACCGGGCAGGCATCGAGGTAGTCCAGGCCCACGGCTAGCTTAAGGTGACGCTCTGGCCGTGTGAGGCGGTTGGTGATGTCAAAGCTGTACCAGGCGTCGTCGACCCAGGCCTCGGCCCAGGCGTGGCTGGCCAGGTGCTGCTCGTCCTCGGTGCACAGGTAACCGGAGACGTAGCGCGCCGGTATGCCCAGGCTGCGAGCGCAGGCCAGGAAGGCGTGGGTGTGGTCCTGGCAGACCCCGGCAGCACCGTTGAACGCTTCGATGGCGGTGGTGCCCACTGAGGTGCTGCCCGGGCGGTACGGCATGTGCTCGGCCAGGCCTTGCATCAGCCCGATCAGCGCAGCGCGGTCGCGGTGGGCGCCGCAGTGGCGGCTGGCAAAGGCCTTGAGTGTGTCGTCGGCCTGGGTCAGGTGGCTGCCGCGCAGGAACGGCAGCGGTGATTGTTCACCGGCCTCCTGCTCGTGTGCCGGGTCGATTTCTACCTGGCCGCTGGCGGTCAGTGCCAGGTGGCCATGGGGCTTGTCCAGGGTCAGTACATGCAGGATGTTGCCATACGGGTCGATCTGGCCCTTCACCTTGCTGGGCAGGTCCAGGTGCCATTCGTGGATGCGCTGGCGTTGGCTGCTGCGTGGTGTCAGGCGCAGGAACTGGATGCTGTTGCAGACGTCGCTGGCGTAGCTGTAGGTGGTGTCGTGGCGAATGGACAGTTTCATACGACCTCCAGGTAGGAGTGATGGACCGCCTGGCCCAGTTGGTTGATGCGCCCGAGGAAGTCGGTCAGCCATGGGTGCAGGCCTGCTTCGAGGATTTCGTCGACTGCGGTGTAGCGCAGGCGTGCATTGAGTTCGGCGGCCATGCGCTGGGCAGCGCGGCCGGTGCTGCCCGGCAGGCTGGCCAGGATCTGGTCCAGTTCCTCGATGCAGGCATGCAGCGAGCGCGGCACGTCCACCCGCAGCAACAGCAGCTCGGACACCGGCCGGGCACTGGGTGCGGCGCGATAGAGTTCGTTGAAGGCTTCGTACGAGGTCAGCGCGCGCAGCAAGGCGCTCCACTGGTAATAGCCGCGGGCAGAGTCGTCGCTGACTTCTTCGGAGGCTTCGCCAAACATCTCATAACGTGCATCGAGCAGGCGCAGGGTGTTGTCCGCCCGCTCCAGAAAGGTCCCCAGGCGGATGAAACTGTAGGCATCGTTACGCATGATGGTGCCCGATGTCGCCCCGCGGAACAGGTGAGAGCGTTCCTTGACCCAGTCGCAGAACTGGCTGATGCCATACCGGCCCAGGCCGTTGCTGGCGATGTTGCGCATCTCGATCCAGGTGGCGTTGATGTTCTCCCACATGTCGGCGGTGATGCGGCCACGTACCGCATGGGCATTGGTCCTGGCCGCCTGCAGGCAGCAATAGAGGCTGCTCGGGTTGGTCGCGTCGAGGGCGAAGAAGTGCAGCATGCGCTCGGTGTCGAGCGTGGTGTGCCGGCGGCGGTAGTCATCCAGCGTTCCGGAAGCCAGCAGCGACATGGCCAGCTCGGCATGGCCGTCGCTGCGCCCGGCCTGGGGCATCAGCGACAGCGAATAACTGACCTCGAGCATGCGCGCGAGGTTTTCTGCACGTTCCAGATAGCGCGACATCCAGTACAGGTCGGAAGCGGTTCTCGAAAGCATGGTTCAGTCCTCCACCACCCAGGTGTCCTTGGTTCCGCCGCCCTGCGACGAGTTGACCACCAGCGAGCCTTCCTGCAGCGCCACACGGGTCAGGCCACCGGGCACCAGGCGGGTTTCACTGCCTGACAGCACGAACGGGCGCAGGTCGATGTGGCGCGGGGCGATGCCGCTGTCGACGAAGGTCGGGCAGGTGGACAGGCACAGCGTGGGTTGCGCGATGTAGGCATGCGGGCGGGCCTTGATGCGGGCGCGGAAATCCTCGATCTGCGCGCTGGTCGAGGCCGGCCCGACCAACATGCCGTAGCCACCGGAACCCTGGGTTTCCTTGACCACCAGCTCGGGCAGGTGGGCCAGCACATGGGACAGCTCCGCAGGCCGGCGGCATTGCCAGGTGGGAACGTTGTTGAGGATCGGCTCTTCGCTCAGGTAGAAGCGGATCATGTCGTCGACATAGGGGTAGATCGA
The DNA here is from genome assembly GCF_001320205.1 of Pseudomonas sp. NBRC 111123. Taxonomy (NCBI): domain Bacteria; kingdom Pseudomonadati; phylum Pseudomonadota; class Gammaproteobacteria; order Pseudomonadales; family Pseudomonadaceae; genus Pseudomonas; species Pseudomonas sp. NBRC 111123. The sequence continues at coordinate 21,902 of NZ_BCAZ01000020.1, read as the reverse complement.
CTTGTCGTCGGCCACCCCAGTGCCCACTGCGTTGGCCAGCACCACGTTGCCGGCACGGTACACCGAGATCAGCCCCGGTATGCCCAGCATCGAGTCCGGGTTGAACGACAGCGGGTCGAGGTAGTCATCGTCCAGCCGGCGGTAGATCACGTCCACCTGTTGCGGGCCGGCGGTGGTGCGCATGTAGACATGCTCGTCACGGATGAACAGGTCCGCGCCCTCGACCAGTTCGATGCCCATTTCCCGCGCCAGGAAGGCATGTTCGAAATAAGCGCTGTTGAAGCGCCCCGGGGTGAGCAGTACCGCGGTCGGGTTGTCCAGCGGGCTGGCGCTCTTGAGCGTGTCCAGCAGCAGGTTGGGGTAGTGGTCGATGGGGGCGATACGCTGGGCGGCGAACAGCTCGGGGAACAGCCGCATCATCATCTTGCGGTCCTCGAGCATGTAGCTGACCCCGCTGGGGGTGCGCAGGTTGTCTTCCAGCACGAAATAGCTGCCATCGCCATCGCGCACCAGGTCGACGCCGGCGATATGGGCATACAGCCCACGGTGCAGGTCCAGGCCCTGCATGGCGATCTGGTAGCCCTCGTTGGCCAGCACCTGCTCTGGCGGGATGATGCCGGCCTTGAGGATGCGCTGGTCGTGGTAGATGTCCTGCAGGAACAGATTCAGCGCCTGCACCCGCTGGATACAGCCGCGTTCGACCATGCGCCATTCGCTGGCGCGAATGCTGCGCGGGATGATGTCGAAGGGAATCAGGCGCTCTGTGTCCTGCTTGTCGCCGTACAACGTAAAGGTGATGCCGGCCCGGTGAAACAGCAGGTCGGCTTCGCGCCGACGTTGCTCCAGCAGCTCCTGCGGGGTATTGGCCAACCAGCGGGCGAACTCCTGATAATGCGGGCGGCAATTGCCGTTCGCTTCGTACATCTCATTGAAAAAAGCCCGGGACATAGCCACTCCTTGCCACCGTTGCTGGCAGTGCGTTGTGCATGCAAAAGGCCATTGCAATGAAGGTGCCGAAAGTTCGGCGCAGCGCTGGAAGGCGTGGGGGTGTGCGGTAAATCACTGAAATTGCGTGGTTTTATCGAGGCGTTGAAGAGCGACGCAGCGCGCTGTGGTCGCTGCCCATGGGCGCAGATGCCGCCCGGCGTGCATCAAAAAGGCGCGTTATGCATCCTGCTGCCGATTTTGACCCGAGTGGGTGCTTGCCTTTGCAGCACCAACCGCCTGTGCAGGTTCAACGCCGTGGCTGCCAGGCACAATTCAGCGCCGCCAGGGCCAGCACCGAGGCCGCGGCCGCCTAGGCCCAGATCGCGGGTATCACTGGGCAGGCACAGGCCGAGTACCTGGGCGGCGTTGCGCGACTCTCGATCGGCGCGCAGGATGGGCGCCGCACCGGCAGCGGTGGACATGGCAATTTCGTGAGGGCGTGGGCTTGCAGGATAACCTGCTTGCTTACCCGGATGGCCCACTCTTTGCTTCTCTGCGCCACATGCACGTGAGGTAACAGAAACGCCATGCACGCCCAACGCCATCGCTTCAATGACGTCAACACCCATGCCAGCGCGATCCTCGGTTGGCAGCAGACCTACGACCAGATCAGCGCCGGCAGCGCCCACACCGAACTCACCCATCTCACCGCAGAGCGCTTCCAGATTTTTCATGAGTGCCTGGACAAGCGTGTAGTCCAGCACGGGGTGGCGCCGGCGCGGCGTTTTTGCCTGGCAATACCCGCTGGCAGCGCGGGCGCCGGGGTGTTCCAGGGCAGCAGCGTGGGGAGTGCGGATGTCACCCTTCTTCACAGTGGTCAGGAGTTTTTCGTCCATGCGCCCGAGGGCATGGACCTGCTGGCAGTCAGTGTCGATGCCGGTCGTCTGGAACAATTGGCCGAGCGTGAATTCAGCGCCCAGGAACTGCGTGCGTTGAACCGCACCACCCGGCTGAACGTCAGCCCGGCTTTTCTGGGGGCGGTACGTCAGCAACTGCAGGGGTTGATCGATGCGGCGCTGCAGGGTGAAGCGCTGGTGGAAGCGCAGCTCGAAGACTCGCTGCTCGAGTGCATGCTGGTGCTGCTGGATCAGGTCAGCCAGGACGGCAGCGGGCGTGGGGGAAATGTTGCGGTCAGCGCCTACCTGGTCCGGCAAGCGCACCAGATGGCCTTGGATTGCCTGGACGAGCCGTTGTCAGTGCTGCAGATCTGCGAGCGGCTGGATGTCAGCCGCAGCACTTTGCAGCGCAGCTTCCTGGGCGTCACCGGCCTTAGCCCGGTCGAGTACCTGCGCACGGTACGGCTGAATGCCGTACGTCAACGGCTGCAGCGCACCGCAGCCGAGCAGTTCACCGTTGCCCGGGTGGCCAGTGATCTTGGTTTTACCCACCTCGGGCATTTTTCCGGGGCCTACCGTGCGCTGTTCGGTGAACTGCCTTCGCACACCCGTCGCCAGGACAGCCTTGGTCAGGCAAAGCGTTCCAGGCGGTAAGGGGTCGGGTCCACCAAGGGCGTGCTGCCATCGACCAGGTCCGCCGCCAGATGGCCGGCCGCTGGCGAGGTACCGAAGCCGTGGCCGGAGAAGCCGGTAGCCAGCACCATCCCCGGTAGCTGCGTGACTGGCCCTATCACAGGCAGCGAGTCGGGGGTCACATCGATGGTGCCGGCCCACGCCTGCTCGATGCGCGCCTGCTTGAATACCGGCCAGGCGGCCCTGAGGTTGTTCAGCGCCTCCTGGTTCAAGGCCGGGTTGGCGGCAGGGTCCTGGGTGCGGATGCGCTCGAATGGCGAGACCGCGGTGGCCGACCAGCGCCGCGCCAGCGCCAGGTCCTTGAAGAACGGCTTGCCGAACGACACCCGCAGCAAACCCCGTTGTGCCCGGAACTGCGGCAGGTAGCGTGGGCCGAGCAAGGCATGATCCAGGGTCAGGTGCGCGTCGAGGGCACCCCGTTGGGTGATGATGAAACCGCCGTCGATATGCTTGCGGAACGAGAAATCGGGGCCGCCCACGGCGATGTCGGTCGGGCCTTCCATGGGCGCCGTACGCAGCACCGAGCAGTTCAGCGGCAAGCTTGGCAGGGCGACCCCGTGGTTGCCCAGCAGGCGCCGTGACCACAAGCCGCCCGCCAGCAGCACCTGCTCGCAGCGGATCTCGCCGTGTTCGGTCACCACGCCGTCGATGCGCCCGGCGGCGGTGGTGACGCAGCGCACGGCGCACTGCTCGACAATCACCGCGCCCCGGGCCATGGCGGCCTTGGCAATGGCGCTGCTGGCCAAGGTTGGCTCGGCACGGCCGTCGCTTTCGGTGAAGATGCCGCCCGCCCAGGCCGCTTGCCCACCCGGTACGCGGCGGGCGATTTCGGCGTTGCTCAACAGGCGCGAGCCCACTGGCAGGCCTTGCACCGACGCCAGCCAGGCTTCGTGCAGGGCCATTTGCCCGGGCTCGCGGGCGGCGAACAGGATGCCCGCCTGACGATAGCCGACCTCGCGGCCGACCCGGGCGGGCATCTGCGCCCACAGGCGGTCCGCTGCCAGGGCCATGGGCAGGTCCTCGCGGTGACGGCTGGTCTTGCGCACCCAGCCCAGGTTGCGCGAGGACTGCTCGCCAGCGATGCGGCCCTTCTCCAGCACCACCACCGGGATGTTGCGTTCGGCGAGGGTCAGTGCAGCGGTCAGGCCGACGATGCCGCCGCCGATGATGACCACGGTGGTGGCACTGGGGGGTGTGGTTGCGCAGTGCACCGGCGCGATGACAGGGGACATGGGCGGTTCTCCTCGAAGCGGATGGACTAGCGCTGCAGGTCGATCAGGTGGGGGGTGGCGCGGGATGCGCCACGGTAGGCGGTGACCTCCAGCTCCACCCGGTAGACCGTCGAGCCCAGAGGTGGGCAGGTGACCGTGCTGGCTGGGTCGACGCCGCGGAACACTTCACCGACGAGGGTCATCACGGTGGCGACATCCGCAGGGTTCTGGATGAACACCCGTGAGCACACCACGTCGGCGAGGGTTGCATCCACAGCGTTGAGCGCGGCTTCGATGTTGGCGAACACCTGCCGGGTCTGGGCCTCCAGGTCCTCGGGGATTTCGCCCGTCGCCGGGTTGCGCCCGGCGGTGTTGGAGACGAAGATCCAGTCGTCCACGGCCACCAGGCGCGAGTAGCTGCCCAGGGTCTCGTATTTCGATCCGGTTTTCAGTTTGGTGATTTGCAACATGGCATTGGCCTCAGGGTTGGATGGATGAATCAGCTCAGCGCAGGGCTTTCCCACAGGTTCAGGCGCACGCCGACACCGCGTTCCAGCGCCTGGCGGTACACCACCGTGCCCCAGGCCACATCCTCGACCGGCATGCCGCCCACCGACATGATGATGATCTCCTCGTCGTTGCGCCGGCCGGGCGCGACGCCTGCGACGATCTTGCCGATGTCCTCCAGCTGATCAGCCGGCAGGCTGCCTTCGGCGATCATGTCCATGAAGCGCACGCCTACCAGCGGCACATGGTTGTGTGCGGGCTTGGGCAGCTCCTCGAACCAGGCTTCGTACAGGCCGGTGTTGTCGACCACCTTGCGCACGTCGGCCTGTTCCATGCCGGCGTCGATGCTGCAGCCTGCCGGCATGGCGAGAAACGCGCCGGGCTTGACCCACTCACGCTTGACCAGCGGGTAGCTGGACGGGTCACCGGTTTCGCCGGAGGTGCAGTAGGTCACCAGGTCCGAGCCACGCACCACGGCCTCGATGCTGTCCACCACGTCGATGGTGGTGATCTGCGGATACGTGTCGCGTACCCAGCTGATGAAGTCGTCCAGGCTTTTCTGGCCGCGGCCCTTGAGCTTGAGCGTATCGACCTGCGGGCACACGGCCATGAACGCGGCCACGGTGGTCTTGCCCATGACGCCAGGGCCCAGCAGGCCGATCACCCGCGCGTCGCGGCGGGCCAGGTGGCGTGCGCCGACTCCGGGAATGGCGCCGGTGCGGTAGGCCGACAGCAGGTTGGCCGACATGTGCGCCAACGGGGCGCCAGTGTCGGGGTCGTTGAGGGTGAACATCAGGATCGAACGCGGCAGGCCTTTGTCGCGGTTGGCGATATTGGAGCAGTACCACTTGACCCCGGCGGTGCAGAAGTCGCCGCCCAGGTAGGCCGGCATCGCCATCATGCGCCGGTCGGCGGTGGGTTTGGGCATGTTGGGGAAGGGCGAGTCCTTGGGGAAGGTGATCATCGCACCGTGGGAATCGCTGTTCGGCCCGGCCATGCGGTAGTCACCGTGGTGCAGCAGGGCGAACATCTGTTCCATGGTGTTCACGCAGGCCAGCATGTCGGTGACGCCGGCGCGGATCATGTCCTGCTCGGACAGGTAGAGAAAGTCGATTTTTGTAGTTGTAGTCATGGCTTGTCTCGAAGGCATGGGGGAGGTGCCTGCAGCGGGGGCTGCTGCTGACGGTGCCGATGTTAGGAATGCCCCAGGGCGCGCGGCTATCCCGAATTGGTCAGGAATGACGGGGTGACTGCAGCCATGCCGGTTCGTGCTCTCTAGCCCGGGGCTTTGCGCGTTATCGATGCATTTCGGGCCACAATGGCGTTGGCAGCCATGACCAAAAGCCCGGCAATGCGGTACATGCCGTGCGCCTTCGAGCGCGGCACACTGTGGCGGTCGCAAGGCACCTCAATTCAGGATCAGCCCATGAAAACAACAACATCCAATCCGATTGACAAGACATCCGTGTACATCTGCGCAGGCCTGGTTTCCGCTGGCGGGGCGCTGCTGCTTAATGTGCTGCCGGTACTGTTTGGCGCCTTGGCCGAGCAGTTCGGTTATGGCGAACAGCAACTGGGCAGCCTGGCCATGGCCATGAACCTCGGTTTCGGGGTGCTCGGCCTGGCCTCGCTGCTGTGGATCCAGCGCCTGAGCTGGCGGGTCATTTCCACCCTGGCCTCGCTGCTGGTGGCGGCTGCGCTGGCGGGCATGCTGGGCAACCCCACGTACGAGACGCTGATGCTGCTCATGGCCCTGGCAGGCGCCGGTACCGGTGGGCTGTATGCCTTGGCGATGACCATTTTCGGCGACAGCGCGCAACCTGAGCGGGCATTCGGTTTCAAGCTGGGCATGGAGACGGTGCCCGGCGCCGTGCTGTTGATCGTGTTGCCGGTCGCCGTGGCGCCGCTGTGGGGCTTCCAGGGCATGTTGGTGACGCTGGTCATCAGCATGCTGCTGATGGGCGTAGCGCCCTTGCCGTGGGTGCCGAGCCGCAGCGCGCGGCAGCTCGAGGCGCGCGCAGGCGGGGCGCCGGTGGTGTGCCGTGAGAGCCGCACCATTGCCTGGCTGAGCCTGCTCGCCAGCCTGGTGTTCCTGACCGGCATCATGTCGGTGTGGGCATTCCTTGAGCTGATGGGCAAGAAGAGCGGCTTGTCTTCGGACACCATTGGCTCGGTGTTGGCGCTCGGTTTCATCATCAACGCCGGCGGCGGTTTCATCGCCTCGTCGGTCGGCCTGAAGGCCGGGCGCTTCCTGCCGGTGGCGGTGATCATCGCGGCCGAGGTGGCCGGCCTGGTGCTGTTGGCGCAGTTCGACTCGCTGACCACCTACGTGGCCGGGGTGATGTGCTTCCTGTTCTCGATCAGTTTCGTGCTCGCCTACACCTTCGGCGTAATGGCTGAGTTCGACCTGTCGGGGCGGTTGGTTGCTTTGGGTGCGCTGTGCCTGTCGGTCGGCGCGGCGGTGGGGCCGGCGGTCGGTGGCCTGCTGATCGAATCTTACGGTTACACCGCAGTGCTGCTGTTCTCCGGCGCCTGCTCGATCAGCGTGCTGGCGATCTACGGTGCTGCCGTGCTGCGCTCGCAGCAGGCGGGCAAACGCGAGCCGATTGGCGACGCGGTGACCTTGCCAAAGCTGTGATGGATGCAGCCTGGGTAGAAGAGGCTCGCCGGGGATGACCCGGCGAGCTTTTTCATTTCACGCAGATAAGGACGAAACCAAGCATGAAGATTGCAGTGATCGGGGCAGGGGCGATGGGCAGCCTGTTTGCCGCCAGGTTGATCGATGCCGGTGCCGAGGTGACCCTGGTCGATGTCGATGAGCGCTTGCTCGACGCGCTGCGCACCCATGGCCTGCGCCTGGAGGACGAACAGGGCGCGCGCGTTTACTGGCCGCGGGCGGCGCGCGCCGAGCAGTTGCACGGCCAGGTCGATGTCCTGCTGATGCTGACCAAGAGCTATCACACCCGCCAGGCCATGCAGGCAAGCCAGCATCTGCTTGGCCAGCAGACCCTGGTGGTGACGTTGCAGAATGGCCTGGACAGCGTGCCGGTGCTGCGCGAGTTCGTGGCTGACCATTGCCTGGCGATAGGCATGACCCTCTACCCGGCCGATGTGCTGGCGCCGGGTAGCGTGCGCAGTTGCGGCGCTGGCGAAGTGCGCTTGCGCGGGCTGTTGCCTGGGCCGCAGCCGCTCGGCCCATTGCAAGCTCTGATCGATTGCGTGCGCCGCGGCGGCATGCACTGCATCGAGGACCCGGACATCGAGGTCAGCCTCTGGGAAAAAGTCGCCTTCAACACGGCCCTGAACTCGCTGTGTGCCCTGACGGGGGAGAATGTCGGCGAGCTTGGCCGATGCTCGCGTGGGCGCGAAGTGGCCCTGACATTGGTCGCCGAAGCTGCCTCTATTGCCGCGTCAGTGGGTGTGGCGCTGGATCCGCTGCGGGTCACGCAGGCAGTGGAGCAGGCATTCGTCGTGCACGCCGCGCACAAGCCTTCGATGCTCCAGGACCTTGAGCATGGCAGGCGCATGGAGATCGACGCGCTGTCCGGCGCCTTGCTCGCCCATGCCCGGTGCCAGGGCGTGCAAGCCCCGGCCATGGCCGCCATCGACAGGTTGCTGCGCAGGGCGCAGCGGCGCCGTACGCTTTTGTCAGTGCAGCGGTGAGAAGGCGGCGGGCAGATACACCACCGAGTTCATCTTCTGCAACTGCGGGGCAGAATTCTCCGGCGGCCACACGCCGTCGCCGACCGCGCGGGTGCGCACATCCAGGCGCTGCTCCAGGCTGGCGTAGGGCCAGATGTGCAGGTAGCGCGGCACCCGGCCATTGGTGGCGTAGAACGCCGCATACACTGGCGAATACGGTTCAGCGGTGCGCGGCCCTACCGCCTTGCGCCAGCCGGCCAGGGTCGGTGCCAACCCGGAGCTGACCAGGTCGTACTCGCGCAGCTCATAGAACGGCCCGTGCTTGCCGGGGGCCAGCGGCTCCAGGAAGGGGAACAGGCGGTAGTCGTCCATGTGCTGCTCGAGCACGAACTCACCGATACCAAAGGCGTCGCTGGCCAGCAGCACACGCTCGCGTTCGGCCGCCTGGACTTCGACGCTGGCGAAGCGGCGCAGCACGGCAATGGTGTTTTGCGGGCCGATCTCGGACACCCAGCAGCCGATCAGCTCGACACCTTCCATGGCAGCCTGCAAGGCCTCCTGAAGACGCGGCAGGGCTTGGCCGGGTGTGCGCACGCGCAAGGTGAAACGCAGCAGTTCGTAAGGGTGGGACATCAAGCGTAGCTCCTGGATAAAAAAGCCCGGACCTTCCCCGCACGGCAACGCCCGGGCAAAACGGTAAGAAACGCTAACGGTCAGTGGGTGGGGCGCTCAATGACAGCCAGGCGCAATGTTGTTGCGTTACGTGCAACGACGGCCCGGCGGTAGGTGGCGAAAGGCAATGTGGCGCGGTATGTGCTTACGGTTCGCCTATCAGTCTTTTTGTTACCCAAAATCACGTGAATATTGCACTAATATGGCGCGTGCTCTTGATAGAGGTGGTCCATGAACGGTCAAGCGATGTCTGTCTGGAACGCGAGTGTCCACGCTGTATGCGGGCGCTTCGAAACGCGCTACGACCACTGCCAGAGCCTTTTCATCGGCGATTTGCGCCCCTCGCTGCTGGGCACCACGCAGGTCGCCCATATCCGTAGCAATGCCCACGCGATCGCCCGTTCGGGGCATGAGGCGGGGCTTGACGGCGATACACATTGTTTCCTTGTGTTACAACAGCAGGGGGAAATGGCCATCGAGCTGGGCGACCGGGTAATTGAGCTGCGCGAAGGTGACATGGCCTTGCTGGACTCGGCGCAGGCGATGAAGATGATCCCCCGCGGGCTGTTCTCCCACGTGTCCATTCACGTGCCCCGTGAGCGCTTGAACAACCTGGACCCCAGCCGTTTCGGCAAATTGTCCACTGCCGGCGTGTGTGGCCAGTTGCTGGCGACGTTGGTGCGCCAGGTGGCCGAAGGCGAGCTCGAACAGTGGGCCTGCCCGGAAGACGGTGACGGGCTGCAGGCCGCGCTGGTCGGGCTGCTCGGCTCGGTGTTGGAATACCGGGCACGTGACAGTTCGCCCGGCCTGCACCTGCACGAAGTGCAGTCACTGATCCAGCAACGCCTGGACTCGCCGCGCCTGACGCCTGTCGCCCTGGCCGAGGAACTGGGCATCTCCAGCCGCCAGCTGTATCGCCTGTTCGAGGCCAGCGGCGACAGCGTCTGCCGCTACATCCTGCGCGAGCGCCTGCTCAGGGCTGCTCAGGACTTGCGTAACCCTGCCTATGGCCATCGCTCGATCACCGACATCGGTACCCGTTGGGGCTTCGCCGATTCTGCGCATTTTTCCAAGACGTTCAAAAAGCAACTGGGCATGGCGCCACGCAGCTATCGCAGCCAGGGGCAGTAGGTCAGGGAGGGGGCTAAAACGCCTGCATCGCTTGGGCAGGCACGACCCGGAAGCTGGCAGGGAGGTGGCGATAGGTGCTGCCCCCAAGGTTGGCTGCATCGACATGCCGATCACCGCGGCTTCCTGGGTGAAAGAGCGGCCTGCCCAGTCATCGTCGTGGTCCAAGGCCAGGCCAAAGTTGCCGCACATGCCAAAGCCGATGGCCGAGCGCGCGTCGATCTGGTGGCTGATGAACCGGCTGGTACCGAGCAGGTACAGCAGGGCGTTGCCGCCTTCGTTGCCATCGAAGTCGAAGCATCAGGCAGAAGGCGCTTGCCTGCATGGACGACTGGAACGTCCGTACGCTTTCAACCTACCTGGGCGAGCCCGGCCCAAAAGCCAAGCAGCGCACTGACCCCGACCCGGCCAAGACCCACTGGCTGCAGCGGGTGAACTTCGTGCTGTGCGACGGCAACATGGGCCAGGCTGGCAAGAATGGCTCAACCAGTACGAGTCAGTCGGCGTCGAGCCCTGCAAGGAAAACTTCACCCAGGAGCCACTGGCGGCCGCGAAGAAGGGTGAAGAGCTGGGCATGAAGCACAACAAGGAACTGGCACCGAAGATGACCGATGCCGGCAAGCTGCTGGGTACGCGCGAGCAGTTGAGTGACGGGCCCCGGGACCTGTTTGCCGTGGGCAGCTACATCGGCCAGTGGGGGTAGCCACCGGATGAAAGTATCTACCTGCGCACCGAGACCGCTGCCGATGGCAAGCCGATCAATGGCGCCAATGGCAAGCCTTACGTCATGCACTTCAAGGCACCTGAAGTCAGCCAGTTCTGGCCCTTCACCGTCTACGCCTAAGACAACCGCCTGATGGCCCACAACGCCATCAACCGCCATCGCCGCGGTGACCGTACCCTCAAGCCGGATGACAAAGGTGAATACACCCTCGAGCGGAGCGCCAAGGGTGACGAGGGCAACCCTGATTACCTGCCAATTCCGCAAAAGAATGCCTAAATCGTCCTGAGGTTGCCTGGCCCAAGCTAGGCAGTGCAAGGCGGTGGATACAAGTTCCCGCCTGTCGAAGTGACTTCGCACGGATTCGTGAGGAGGGTAGTGCACTTTCGGGCCTGGCTCCGAGGGTGCCAGGTTGGCTGCTTAACGCCTTGATTGCGCCCTGGAGGCAAGCGAGCGCCTGGCAGCACACCGAGTATTCGGTATCCTGCTTTTTAAAGTAAGCGCCAGCGTCACAGGCTGTCGGGATCCCCGAAGAACATTTGTATCCGTGACCGCAGCCAGCGTTCCGCCGGGTCATTGTCCTGCGCCCCGCGCCAGGCCATGTGCAGTTCGAACGTACGCACTTCCATGGGCAGGTCTTCGGCGCGCAGCCCGCCGGCTGCAGTCAAGGCATCGGCCGTGTAGTCCGGCACCGTGGCGACGATATCGGTCCCTGCCAACAAGCTTCCCAAACCATTGAACTGGGGCACCGCCAGCACCACATGGCGCTTGCGGCCGATTTCTTCCAGCGCCTCATCGATGAAGCCAGACAGGTCGCCGGCAAACGACACCAGCGCATGCGGCCGAGCGCAGAAGTCGTCGAGGGTGATGCTGCCTGGCACGCTGTCGGCGCGCAGCAATTTGGGCTTGCTGCGCCGCAGCACCTTGCGCTTGGCGTTGGCCGGCAGTTCGCTGGTGTAGCTGACACCAACGGAAATCTCGCCCGAGGCCAGCAGGTTCGGCATCAGCAGGTAGTTGACCCGGCGCACCACCAGGACAATGCCGGGGGCTTCGGCGCGGATGCGCTTGAGCAGCTGTGGCAGCAGGGCGAACTCGGCGTCGTCCGACAGACCGATGCGGAACACCGCGTTGCTGGTCGCCGGGTCGAACTCGGCGGCGCGGCTGACTGCGGTGGAGATCGAATCCAGCGCCGGCGACAGCAGGGCGAAAATTTCATGAGCCCGCGCCGATGGCTCCATGCTGCGGCCGGTGCGCACGAACAGCGGGTCATCGAACAGGTTGCGCAGGCGTGACAGGGCCGCGCTGATGGCCGGCTGGCCGAGGAACAGCTTCTCGGCGGCACGGGTCACGCTACGCTCATGCATGAGGGTTTCGAACACGATCAGCAGGTTGAGGTCTACGCGACGCAGGTCGTTTCGATTCATCGGTGCGCTTCGCCTAAAGTGGGGCAGGGGTGAATATTAAGGCCAAAGGCTGTTACCCTGCACCGATTTCCGGGGGCCAATGCACAGGAAAGTCAGGTGCCCAATCGATGACAGGCATGTCGACTATTAATAGCCACTGATGGTCTAACGGCAAAAGCCCGGATAAAGTCCGTGGTAATACGAGATTCACAAAGGCGAGGTATGCGATGTCCCGCATGATCCGTTTCCACAAGTTCGGCGCTGCCGATGTGCTCCGTTGCGAGGAGCAGGCCGAACCGTCACCTGCCGTCGGCGAGGTGCAGATCCGCGTCGAGGCTATCGGCGTAAGCTGGTATGACGTGCTCTGGCGGCAGAACCTGGCGCCATCTCAAGCGCGGCTGCCTGCGGGGATCGGCCACGAGATGGCCGGTGTGGTGACAGCGGTCGGCGAAGGCGTCGAAGATATCGCAGTGGGCGACCGGGTCGCCAGTTTCCCGGCCACCAGTGCCAACGATCACCCGGTGTATGGCGATGTCATCGTCCTGCCGCGCACCGCCATCACCCGGTATCCGGATATTCTCACGCCGATCGAAGCCAGCGTGCATTACACGCCGCTGCTGATCGCCTATTTCGCCTACGTCGACCTGGCGCGTGCCAAGGCCGGACAGACCGCGCTGGTCACCGATGCCAGCCATTGTGCCGGACCGGCATTCGTGCAATTGGGCAAGGCGCTCGGCCTCAAGGTGTTCGCGGCCACCAAGGAGCCCGAACAACGTGAATACCTGCTGGGCCTGGGTGCCGACAAGGTGATCGTCACCGAAGAGCAGGACCTGCTCATGCAGGTTGGCAAGTACACCGATGGCCGCGGCGTCGACATGGTCCTCGATGGCATGGGCGGGCCGCAGATGTCGTTGCTGGGTGATGTGCTGGCGCCGCGTGGCAGCCTGGTGCTGTATGGCCTGCAGGGGGGCAACCAGACGCCGTTCCCGGCCTGTGCGGCGTTCCAGAAGAACATCCAGTTCTACGTGCACTGTATCGGCAACTTCACCGGCAAGCCGGAGCTGGGCATCAGCCAGGACCAAGTGGCATTGCAACGGGCCTTGCGCGATATCAACCAGTTCACCGCCGATCAGTTGCTGACGCCACAGATCATCAAGGTGTATCCGTTCGCGGATGTGGTCGAGGCCCATCGCTACATGGACGAATGCCCCTGTGGCGGGCGGGTAGTGTTGGATATGGCGTCGCGCTGACGGCATAACTGGCAAACAAAAACCGGGCATATGCCCGGTTTTTTGCATTCTGCGCGGCTATATTTCATGAGGTTGTAGTTGTTAACTTTGTAAGTTGATGTTGCCGGGGAGTTATAAGCGGGTCTTTAGTAGGCTTTTATACATTGCAGGTCCCGTGTTTACTGATTTCTGAATGGTTTTTTCATTTAGATCTGTATCTTTTAATCCCTATTCAACGCTCGATAATGGCGCATTGATAGTTGGCGCAAGGAGCGTGCAGTGAAGACGAATAGGCGCGGCAGTGCGCGGTTCAAGGCGGTGGAGAGTTCCTGGTTAGGCTCATCTCTTTCAAGGGTGTGGCGACAGCGTACTGCAACTTCAAAGCTTCCTGTTTGATTGTAGGAAATTTCTTCAAGTTAAATCCGCTGCACTGAACCCTCAGGTGGCGTGCTTTTGTGTTGAATGAAGTTGTGAGGTGATGCCGTGAGTATTGTTCACGACCAGGCTATGCACTTTATTTATCAGCAGGTGCTGGAACGCCTGCTGAAACATATGACCAAGGAGCAACGCGCTTCGCTGCAGTTGCTGATCCAGCGTTTGCTGGTAGCCGCTGGCGGGCCCGAATACATCGGTACGTTCAGGTTGCTGGTGGTTCACGGGGGAGACCATCGTAGTGCCCGGTTGTTGGCCGTGTTGCGTGCCGCGCAGTTGAGCATTGCCTTGCGCGCACCTGTGACCTTCAAGTTGCGGGTACTGGTCACCTGTGTGCCGGCAACCAGCGGCGTATTGCTGGAGCAGCATGAGCGCACCTTCAACACCTTGTTCATGCATGATGATCCGCGTGTGCAGTTGCAGATGGTCGAGGGGGCAGCAGTGGTGCCGTTCTGTTGCCAGGCTGACAACATGGATCGGCATTTGCCGTTGTCACGCCAAGCCTTGCTGATGTTCGGCCACCTCGTTGATGCACACCCCGAAGCACTGCTGGGCAGTCGCACGCATCTGGAACTGGCCGATGCCATGCGCCTGGCGCTGGCCGCGTACCCGGGCGCCGATGCCCTGATAACCGCCATACCTGCCAGCCAGCGGCGGCGTTTTGCGGCCTGGGCCCGCCGGACCCTGCGCCAGGCAGGTGTAGCCAGTGCTGGCTCGTTGCATCAATGCGTCGACAGCCTGGCCAGGTCGCTGGGCCATTTGCATGTTGTCGCAGGCTCACCGGGCGGGGTGATTGGCGCGCCGCTCAGCGCCCAGGAAAGGCCATTGCCGCTGCGGGTCATCGTGATTGACGATCTTCTGGCCCAGTTGCTCAGTGAAGGCGAACTCGACCTGATGATGGGCTGGGGCTTCGAGCCGGCGGGCGAAAGCGCACCGCTGGCGGCATTTGTCGACCCTCTGGCGCTGGCGCAGTTGCACGAGACAAGCGGGCGCTGCAAGGCGCCTACTGCCCCCCGGCAAGCATTGCGCCTGGCCGGCCAGGATGTTCCTGGCAAGCCTCAGGCGCCCCAGCAGGCGCGCTTTGCCAGGGCCTATGGGCTAGAGCAAACCCAGCTCGCCTGTTTGTTGTACCGGCCCTTTGCCAACCAGGGGGCGGGTCTGGAGCGGTTCCTGCAATCGCGCCATGCCGACATGCTGGTGGCCTTGCCCTACCTGCATCGGGCCCTGCAAGGCAAAACCTGCCCTGATGCCGTCAAGGACTGGATCGTGAATACCAGCGGCCTGCCGCTGGCGCAATTGCGCATGGTCTACAAGGGGCGCTTGGCGCCGGGTGTCCGTCAATTGCTGATCCACCTGGCGCGGCGTGATGTGCAACTGCGGTTTTTGGACTCCGCGATGCGCAAGGCTTCATCCTGATGGGGCGCGAGTTTGCCTACCAGGCGGTGTACCGTTACCTGATCGCGTTGATCGACGAGGCCGAGCGAGGCGGGCAGCCACGCCTGCCGTCGCTAAGGGCGTTGTCCAGGCGCTTGCGTGTTTCGTTGGCGACGGTACAGGCGGCCTACAGCCTGCTTGAGCAGGAAGGGCGTGTGCAGTCGGTACCAAAGTCCGGCTATTTCGCCCAGGTCAGCCTGGAGGTCGGCAGGGCTGATGCAGGCCATGGGCTGCCCGCGCAGCCGTTGCTGGAGCGCGCGTTGTTCGCCCATGAGCGGCGCCTGGGGCGGCTGCGTGCGCGGCCCACGCGGGTGCTGGGCGGGCCACGGCTGCGTGACGCCCTGGCCGAGCGCTATACCCGCTCTTCCCGGCAATACTGGCGACCTGAGGATGTGCATCTGGGCCCTGATGTGCAGGCGTTGCTGGAAACGCTGTTGCAGGCTCTGGCGCTGCAGGGCAGTACCGTGCTGGTCACCTCACCGTGCTGTTGGCGTATCCTGCGGGCCCTGCAACGCTGCGACATGCGGGTCCTTGAAGTCCCGCTGGATGGCGGCGGCAGCCTTGATATCGGCAGTCTGTCCAGGCTGCTGCGCTATGAACCGGTGCGCATGGTGATAATGCCTTCGTGCCTGGCCATCCCAGTGGGGCGAGTGATGCCTGAGCGCGATCAGCAGCAGATCGCCGATCTGTTGGCAGCGCACCCGGTCTGGTTGCTGGAAAATGATCTGGACAGCGAGCTGTGCTTTTCCGTGCCACCGTGCTCACGGTTGCGCGACTGGGTGGACCCGCGCTGGCTGCTGGTGCTGGGTTCGCTGGAGGCGACAGTAGGGGCCGAGGCACCTTATGCCTACCTGTTGGGGCGCCATGAAGCTTTGGTAGAAGCATTCGCCCAGCGTGCTTTTCAACTTGCGCCAACGCGTCAGCAGGCGCTGGCGCAGATGATCACCACGGGCGAAATCGATCAGCACCTGGCCCGGACGCGGGCGCTGCTGCATGGGCGGATGGAACAAATGTGCCAGCAGCTGCGCACGGTGTTGGGCAGGCAGGTGGACTTCGACATGCCTGAGGGCGGGTATGCCTTGTGGGTGCGCCTGTCACCTACGATGGTAAGCGCTCAAGCCGTGGCAGCGACGGCGGACTCGGCATTGCAGGTGCTGGCAGGTGAGCAGTTCGGTCTGGATGGGCGTTATCGGCAGTTCCTGGCGCTGACCTGGCTGGGCGAGCAGCCCAAGGCGCTGGTCGAGGCGCTGGAACGCCTGGCAAAAGCCTTGGCGTTTGACGCCATTCGTCGGTAGCCCGGCGGAATGAGCCTTGGTGCTTGCCTGTGCGCGCAATCTGTATGTATAAACAGTGCTCACTTTTACTGCCCGACCCCGCCTTGTGATTGCCCACTCCGTCGATGACCCGCTGTATTACCTGCACAATTTCCGCCAGGTATTGCGCTGGGTCGAGTCACGTTATACCGACCTGCTCGATGCGCAGGAACTGGCGTTTGTCCAGGCGTTTGCCGCGCTGGCGCAGCCGGCCCAGGCGCTGATGGTGCGCATGGTGATGCGCAAGGGCGAGCTGTTTCGCTGCGACCGCCTGGACTATGCCGAAATCGGTGACACTGCGGCCGCCTTGCAGCCACTGTTGGCGCTGGGCTGGGTGCGCGAGCCGGAGGTCCTGAGCCTCGAGCAACTGTTCGCACTGTTGCGCAAGGACGAACTCGCCCTTGGCTTCGCCGGGCAGTTGGCCCGCCCGCGCGCGGCAAAGGGCGACCTGTTGGAGCAGTTGCGGCCTCTGTCGCTGGCTCCCAGGCCCTTGCACGAGTGGTTTGCCCAGGCCCCGGTCAGTATCGTGCAGTGGTGCCTGCAGCCGCTGTGTGATCGCATACGCTTGTTGTTTTTTGGCAACCTTTATCAGGACTGGTCGGACTTCGTGCTGGCTGACCTGGGCCTGCTGCGTTTCGAGCAGGTGCCTTTCAGCCGCGACTCACGTGCCCTGCAGCAGCGCAGCGAGGTCGACCAGGCCATGGCGCTGCACCAGTGCGGCGAGCGTCTGGAACTGGGTGAGGAGCCGGCATCGATCCTGGCGACACTGGCCGGCCTGACGATCGACAACCCGTGGCTGGCACGGCGCCATGGCCGGCTGTTGTTTGCCGTGGGCCAGCAATGCGAGCGCCTCGGTGACTGGGATCAGGCGCTGGCGGTGTATGCCCGTAGCAGCCATGCGCAAGCGCGTATTCGCCAGGTTCGTGTGTTCGAGCGCAGCGAGCGCTGGGAGCAGGCCCACGCATTGGCCCGGCAGCTGGCTGCCGAACCGGCCAACACCTTGGAAGTGCAGGCCTTGGAGCGCATGTTGCCGCGGCTGGCACGCAAGCTCGGCGGCCCCGCACAGCCACGCCGGCGCGCGGCTGTGCCTGAGCTGATCGAGTTGGAACTGCCGCGCGAGCAGGCAGCGCTGGGTGTCGAGGAAGCGGTGCGGCAGTACCTGGGGCAAACCGGTGGGCAGGCGCACTACGTGGAGAACACACTGTTCAACAGCCTGTTTGGCCTGTTGTGCTGGGAGGCGATCTTCGCCCCGGTGCCGGGGGCCTTCTTCAACCCGTTCCAGGCGGCGCCCCAGGATTTGCATGACAGCGATTTCCAGCAACGGCGCGCAGTGCAGCTCGCTGCCTGCCTGGGCCGCCTGGACGATGGCTCCCATCGCCAGGCCATCCTCGATTGCTACGCGGCCAAGCAAGGCCTGCAGTCACCGTTCGTGTTCTGGTCCATGCTCAACGAAGGGTTGCTCGATCAGGCGCTGACGTGCCTGCCCGCCGCGCACTTGAAACAGTGTTTCCTGCGCCTGTTGCAGGACATCCGCAACAACCGCGCCGGCATGCCAGACCTGATCCAGTTCTGGCCAGAGCAGCAGCGCTATCGAATGGTCGAGGTCAAGGGGCCCGGTGATCGCTTGCAGGACAATCAACTGCGCTGGCTGGAGTTCTGCGCCGAGCACGGCTTGCCGGTGGCGGTGTGCCACGTGCGCTGGAGCGAGCCAGCGTGAGTTATCGCGTGGCGGTGCGGGCGCTGTGCGAGTTCAGCGCCAAGGTCGGTGACCTGGACCTGCGCTTCACCCCGTCACCCACGGCTCAGGAAGGTATCGAAGGGCATCGCCGGGTGGTCGCCCGGCGCGCCGCAGGCTATGAGGCGGAGGTCGCCCTTGAGGGCGAGTACCAAGGCCTTCAGGTACGCGGGCGCGCCGATGGCTACGACCCGGCCGCCAATCGCCTGGAAGAGATCAAGACCTACCGCGGCGACCTGGCGCGGCAGCCGGCCAATCATCGCCAGTTGCACTGGGCTCAGGCCAAGGTCTACGCCTGGCTGCTGTGCCAGGCGCGGCAGTTGCCAGCCATCGAGGTGGCGTTGGTCTATCTGGATGTCGACAACGACAGCCAGACGCTGATCAGCGAGCACTACCGCGCCGATACCTTGCAACACTTCTTCGAAATGCAGTGCCAGCGTTTTCTTGCTTGGGCCGTGGCTCAGCAACAGCGCCTTGTCGAGCGCGACCAGGGTTTGCAAGCCTTGGGCTTTCCTTACCCCCAGTTCCGCCAAGGCCAGCGGCAACTGGCCGAAACCGTGTACAAAGCCGTCAGTACCGGGCGCTGCCTGATGGCCCAGGCCAGTACGGGTATCGGCAAGACGCTCGGCACCTTGTTCCCGCTGCTCAAGGCCATGGTCCCGCAGCAGCTGGACAAGGTGTTTTTCCTCACGGCCAAGACCCCGGGCCGGGCGCTGGCGCTGGACGCGCTGGGCCAGATCAGCGCGGGCACGCCGCAGCCCGCGTTGCGCACCCTGGAGCTGATCGCCCGGGACAAGGCCTGCGAATACCCGGACAAAGCCTGCCATGGCGAGTCCTGCCCGCTGGCCCAAGGCTTCTACGATCGCTTGCCCGTTGCACGCGAGGCAGCGGCGTTGCGGCCCATGCTCGACCGTGCCAGCTTGCGCGAGGTGGCCTTGGCGCATCAGGTCTGCCCGTATTACCTCGGCCAGGAAATGGCCCGCTGGGTGGACGTGCTGGTGGCCGACTACAACTATTACTTCGACGCCCACGCCTTGCTGTTCAGCCTGACCCAGCTAAACCAGTGGCGGGTCGCGGTATTGGTGGACGAGGCGCACAACCTGGTCGAGCGCGGCCGCGGCATGTACAGCGCCACCCTCGACCAGGGCCAGTTGCTCGCCTTGCGTCAAAGCAAGCCGCAGGGGCTCGGCAGCGCCCTGGACCGGCTGAATCGGCAGTGGAATGCGCTGTACAAGGGGCAGCAGGCTCCGTACCAGGCCAGTGAACAATTGCCGGAGGCCTTCCTGCGGGCCCTGCAGCAGTGCATCGGGCTGATTCAGGAGCGCATGAACGAAAAACCCGCCGAGGTCGATGCCCAGGTGTTGCAGTTCTTCTACCAGGCGCTGCAGTTCAGCCGGGTGGCCGAGCTGTTCGACGAGCATTTCCTGTTCGACATCAGCCTGCGCGAAGGCCCGCGCAAGCGGCAGCTGGCCAGCCTGTGCCTGCGCAACGTCACCCCGGCCCGGTTGCTCGCCCCACGCATGCAGGCGGCGCGCAGTGTGACGCTGTTTTCCGCCACCTTGAGCCCACGGCACTTCTATACCGACCTGCTCGGCATGCCGGCCGACACCGCCTGGCTGGAGGTGGCAGCGCCGTTCCGCGCCGAGCAGCTCGAAGTGCGTATCGCCAGCCAGGTCTCGACCCGCTATCGCGAACGCCAGGCTTCACTGGCGCCGATTACCGAGTTGATTGCCGACCAGTACCAGCGCCAGCCAGGTAACTATCTGGCGTTCTTCAGCAGTTTCGAGTACTTGCAGCAGGTGGCCAGCCTGCTTACCGAGCGCCACCCTGGCATCCCGCTGTGGGCCCAGGCGCCAGGCATGGACGAAGCCGCGCGCCAGGCCTTTCTCGATCGCTTCGTGGCAAACGGGCAAGGGGTAGGCTTTGCCGTGCTCGGTGGGGCGTTCGGTGAGGGCGTCGACTTGCCTGGAACCCGCCTGATCGGGGCCTTCGTCGCCACCCTTGGCCTGCCCCAGGTCAACCCGGTCAACGAACAGTTCAAGCAGCGCCTGGGGCGGCAGTTTGGCGCTGGTTTCGACTATGCCTACCTGTACCCCGGTGTGCGCAAGGTCATCCAGGCTGCCGGGCGGGTCATCCGTGGCGACCAGGACCGCGGTGTGCTGGTGCTGATCGACGAGCGATTCGCCGAACAGCGAGTACAGCAGATGTTCCCGGCCTGGTGGCAGGTGGCCGCCAAATAATCCTGTGCGGCCCCATCGCGCCACATTGCAACTCCCAGTACACTGCGTGTTCCAACACCAACATCTGTTGAACTCGAGGTTTTTGCATGACGCTCAGTCCTTTGGCAGGCAAGCCGGCTCCGGCCAGCGTGCTGGTCGATATCCCCCGCCTGCTCACCGCTTACTACACCGGCCGCCCTGACGCCGCCGTGGCGGCCCAGCGCGTGGCCTTCGGCACCTCGGGGCACAGGGGCAGCTCGTTCGACCTGAGTTTCAACGAGCACCACGTGCTGGCGATCACCCAGGCCATCTGCTTGTACCGCCAGGAAAAGGCCATCGACGGGCCGCTGTTCATCGGCGCCGACACCCACGCGCTGTCCGCGCCGGCCGCGGCCAGTGCCCTGGAAGTGCTGGCCGCCAATGGCGTGCAGGTGATGCTGTCCAAGGACGATGAATACACCCCGACGCCAGCGGTGTCGCATGCCATCCTCTGCTACAACCGTGGCCGCAGTCAGGGCCTGGCTGATGGCATCGTCATCACCCCGTCGCACAACCCGCCACAGAGCGGTGGCTTCAAGTACAACCCGCCCAACGGCGGCCCGGCCGACAGCGATGTGACCAAGTGGATCGAGGCCAAGGCCAACGAACTGCTGGCCGCAGGGCTTGCCGGGGTCCAGCGCATGGACCATGCCCAGGCGCTGCAGGCCGCCACGACCCACCGTCATGACTATGTGACCCACTACGTGGCTGACCTTGAAAACGTCATCGACTTCGACGTCATTCGTGGCGCCAACCTGCGCCTGGGCGTTGACCCGCTGGGCGGGGCAGGGGTGCGCTACTGGTCGGCGATCGCCGAGCGCTACCGGCTGAATCTGGAAGTGGTGAACACCGAAGTCGACCCGACCTTCCGCTTCATGTGCGTGGACTGGGACGGCCAGATCCGCATGGACCCTTCGTCGCCTTACGCCATGCAAGGCCTGATCGGCCTGCGCGAGCGTTTTGACGTGGCCTTTGCCTGCGACCCGGACCACGACCGCCATGGCATCGTCACCGCTGACGGGCTGCTTCAGCCGAACAACTACCTGGCGGTGGCCATCGATTACCTGTATCGCAACCGTCCGCAATGGCGCAGCGACGCCGCGGTGGGCAAGACCGTGGTATCCAGCGGCCTGATCGACCGCGTTACCGAGCGCCTGGGCCGTGAGCTGTACGAAGTGCCGGTGGGCTTCAAGTTCTTTGCCCAGGGCCTGTTCGACGGAACGCTTGGCTTCGGCGGTGAAGAGAGCGCCGGTGCGTCGTTCCTGCGCAAGGACGGCACGGTCTGGGCGACCGACAAGGATGGCCTGATTCCGGCGCTGCTGGCGGCCGAGATGACTGCCCGCACCGGGCGCAATCCGAGCCAGGCGTACAACGAGCTGACCGCAGCGCTGGGCAAGCCGTTCGCCACCCGTGTCGAGGCCAGGGCCGATGCACGGCAGAAGGCAGCGTTGAGCAAGCTGGCACCTGAGCAGGTGAAGTCGACCGAACTGGCGGGTGAGCCAATCGTGCAGATCCTCAGCCATGCGCCGGGCAATGGCCAGGCGATTGGTGGTTTGAAGGTAATGACGGCCAATGGCTGGTTTGCCGCGCGGCCATCGGGCACCGAAGACATCTACAAGATCTACGCCGAGAGCTTCGTCGACGAGGCGCACCTCAAGCGCCTGGTGGAAGAAGCGCAGGTGCTGGTGGATGCGGCGATTG
>NZ_BCAZ01000019.1:0-88159 GCF_001320205.1 Pseudomonas sp. NBRC 111123 | reverse complement strand
CTTTTTCTACTGTGCAGGAGATGTTCTGCGTGCAGACGCCAATCCCCGTTACTGTCCTCACCGGCTTCCTCGGTGCCGGCAAGACAACGCTGCTCAAGCACATACTCAAGGCCGAGCACGGGCTGAAGATTGCCGTGATCGAGAATGAATTCAGCGATGCCGGTATCGACAGCCAGCTGCTTGGCGATGAGCCGGTACAGGTCATGACCCTGGCCAATGGCTGTGTGTGCTGCAGCATCCATGGCGACCTTACCCGTGCCCTTTACCTGCTGCTCGAACGCCTGGACGCTGGCGAGATCGCCTTCGACCGCCTGGTCATCGAGTGCACCGGCCTGGCCGATCCTGCGCCCGTTGCGCAGACCTTCTTCGTTGACGAAGAACTGCGTGAGCGCTACATCCTCGATGGCATCATCACTCTGGTCGATGCCGCCCACGCCGAAGTGCATCTGACCCAGACCATTGCCCAGGCCCAGGTCGGTTTTGCCGACCGGCTGCTGCTGAGCAAGACGGACCTGGTCGAGCCAGCTGCGGTGGAGGCCCTGCGCGAGCGCCTGGCTCGGATCAATGGCCGGGCGGCCATCCGGGTGGTCGAGCATGGTCGCATCGACTTGGCCGAGCTGCTCGATGTGCGCGGCTTCAACCTTAACCCGGACCTGGGCGCCAACCTCAAGCCGAGCCTGCGTCCGCTGCTCAAGCCGGCCACGCCGGACCGGATTTCCACCCTGGTGCTGCGCACCGAGACTGCACTGGACATCGACCGCCTCAGCGACTTCATGAACGAACTGCTGGAGGAGCATGGCAAGCAGTTGCTGCGCTACAAGGGCGTGCTGAACATTGCCGGCGAGGACCGTCGCCTGGTGTTCCAGGGCGTGCTCAAGCTCTACGGCTTTGACTGGGACGCCGAATGGGCGGCAGACGAGAACCGCGAGAGCGTGATGGTATTCATTGCCGATGAACTGCCCGAGGCTAAGATTCGGGCTGGGTTCGAGGCGCTGGCTGCGGGTTGATCCGGCGCGGCGACTGGGCCTCGAACCACTGCGGCCATGAGCTGCGGTGGCGGGTTTCGACTTCGATGCACGGGATCAGCCGCTCGGTGAGCACGGCGGTTTGCCGCACGGCCTTGGCGGTGCGGTATTTGACGCTGTGAATGCACTCACGGTCGCCAAACTCGCAGCGGTTCAGCGCCGTGCCCCCGCAAGGGCCGTTGGCCAGGCCTTTGGGGCAGGTTTCCGGGCAGGTGTAGAGGGTGTCTTCCAGGCGGCAACGGCCGCAGGTGTCGCAGCCTACCAGCGGGCGTTTGGCTGCCCGCTCCAGCCCGTGCAGCACGCGGGCTCCGCGCTTGGTTGCCCAAAGTGGCTGACGCACGGCCCAACCGAACGCTTTGCTGAGCCAGTTGGCACGGCTGAACAGCAGCGAGTGGGCGGTGTGCAGCAGGTGATAGCGGACTTTTTCCTTGCTTGAGGCACTGACTGTCGATTCGCCCTGGCGCCAGTTGCCCTGCGGCGGATGGAACGCGACGATGGGCAAGCCCGGCATCTGCCAGTTGTCGGCCCAGGCGGGCGCCCAGTGCTCCAGTGAGTGGATTTGCGCGTGCCAGTGGTGCAAGCGCTCCTCCAGTGCAAGCAACTGCTTGAGCTCGTGAATTCCCGACAGGTGCACGCCCGCGTAACCCATCAGCTTCACACCGATGATCTGCAGGGCCAGGCGGTCGACGCTGCGCGCCTGGGCAAAGGCCTTGGACACCTTGCTTTCAGCTTCGAGCATGTCGCACATCGAGGGCGACACGGTTACCCCTGCCACATGCTCGAGCATGGTCGCGCGGCCATGGGTCAGGCCCATCAGGCAGGCCAGCATCGGTTTGGGCGAGGCCTGGCGCTGCATCCAGTGGATGGCTTCCTGGTGCTTGCTGGCATCGAAGCCGAGTTGCAGGGTAAGGAAGTCGGCACCGGCGGCGAGCTTTTTCTCGGCCTTGAAGTACTGTGCGCCGCCTTCTTCCTCGTGGTACTTGAACGGGTTCAGTGCCGCGCCGAGCAACCAGTGCGGGCAGGCCTGGCGCGCAATCAGCAAGGCGGCGACCGACTCCAGGTAGCGCACCGGGCGTTCACCGGGTTGGTGGCCGGGCAGGCGGTCGCCGGTGAGCAGCAGCAACTGATCGTGGCCGGCAGCGTCCATGCGCTGCAGCTGGGCCAGAAGATGATGACGCTCGCGGTCCTTGCCGGAGAAGTGCGGCAGGGCGGGGAGCGGGGTGCTGAAAGAGGCGAGCGCGTCCAGAGGCGACATGTCCAGCGGGCTGCCCACGCGGTCGCCGATGGCGACGGTCATGGGCCAGCCGCACAATTGCCCGCGGGCCATGATCGCCTCCATCGCGGCGAAGCGTTCCGCCGAGGGCTTGGGGACGAATTCCATGACGCAGACGAATTGTTTTTCGCGCAGCGCGGCTTTCAGCAGGCTCATGGCTCGAGGGCACCTGGAGTATTCAGGTTGGCATTGTGCGGCAGGTTATCGGTTGGGCTCATGTCTGAATACGTAGGCTGCTGCTCTGAACGAGACATTCGAGCTCATCGGCATCATGAGTATTTCTTGAGTTCATCTCAAATTTAATGAGTTTGTCTCAGGCGCTCGCTGGTCGGAAAATTCCCCCATTCATTTCGGTACTCTTTTTCGGAACGCTGAGGGGCAAGACATGGCACTGGCACACAACCTGGGGTTCCCCCGTATCAACCGTGACCGCGAGCTGCGTGCCCGCCACTGGCAAATGCAGAAAGACGCTGGCATCGAGCTGTTGCCGGTCGGCGATTCTGCCTGGTACGACCAGGTGCCGCCGCATTCGCTCAGCACTGACGACCAGCAGTTTGCCCAACACTGGGAACAGCTGTTCGAAGAAGTCAAGGAAGCGAAGGCCTTGGGCCATGCGGTCAAGCCGGTGGTGATCGGCCCATTGACCTACCTGTGGCTGGGTAAGAAAAGCGGCAGCGGCCTGGACGAACTGGAGTTGCTGGAACGCCTTCTGCCGCTGTATGACCAGGCCCTCAACCGCCTCGCTGGCCTGGGTGTGGAATGGGTACAGATTGATGAGCCGATCCTGGCCCAGGAACTGCCGCAGGACTGGAAAAACGCCTACGAACGCGTTTACAACATCCTTCAGCGTGCACCGCTGAAGAAGCTGATCGCCATTTATTCCGGTGGCTTGGAGGGCAACCTCGGCGTGGCCGCCAACCTGCCGGTCGATGGCCTGCATATCGACTTGGTCCAGGCCCCCGACCAGTACCCGACCATCCTCGACCGCCTGCCGGCATACAAGGTGCTTTCGCTGGGCCTGGTTGACGGCAACAACGCCTCGTCCTGCGATCTGGAAAAGACCCTGGACCTGCTGCGCGACGCCCACGATCGCCTGGGTGAGCGGCTGTGGGTAGCTGCATCCTGCTCATTGCTGCACAGCCCGGTCGACCAGGCCGTGCAGAAATGTCAGGAAGTTGCGCTGCTGGCCAGCGCCATCAATCAAGCGGCTGCCTATGAGTTGCGCGCCACTGCCTGATGCTTGTGCAGTCAGCGCCGGCTCAACGCTCGATCGCCAGTGCGACACCCTGGCCACCACCAATGCACAAGGTGGCCAGCCCTTTGCGGGCATCCCGCTTGATCATTTCATGCAGCAACGTCACCAGCACCCGGCACCCGGAAGCGCCAATCGGGTGGCCCAGGGCAATTGCCCCGCCATTGACGTTGACCTTGCTCGCATCCCACTCCAGCGCCTTACCCACCGCCAGCGCCTGCGCGGCAAAGGCTTCGTTGGCCTCGATCAGGTCAAGGTCAGCCAGCTGCCAGCCGGCCTTGTCCAGGCAGCGCTGGGTCGCCGACACTGGGCCAATGCCCATGATCGCCGGGTCCACCCCTGCGCTGGCATAAGCGGCAATCTTTGCAAGTACAGGCAGCCCCAGGGCCTGAGCCTTGCTGGCGCTCATCAGCAGCACTGCGGCGGCGCCGTCGTTGAGGCTGGAGGCGTTGCCGGCGGTGACGCTGCCGTCCTTCTTGAAGGCCGGGCGCAACTTGGCCAACGATTCGGCGGTGGTGTCCGGGCGAGGTTGTTCATCGCGGTCGAAGACTTTTGGCTCGCCTTTTTTCTGCGGCATCACGATCGGGGTGATTTCATCCTTGAAGCGGCCTGCTTCGATCGCCGCCACGGCCTTGCGCTGGGATTCGGCGGCGAAGGCGTCCTGCTGCTCGCGGTTGAGGCCATATTTGTCCACCAGGTTCTCGGCGGTGATGCCCATGTGGTAGTCGTTGAAGGCGTCCCACAGGCCATCGCTGATCATGCTGTCGATCAGCTGGCCATGGCCCATGCGCTGGCCGGTACGTGCCGAAGGCATCACATAAGGGGCCAGGCTCATGTTCTCCTGGCCACCGGCGATCACCACCTCGGCGTCACCGCAGCGGATTGCCTGGGCGGCCAGGTGCAGCGCCTTCAGGCCCGAACCGCAGACCTTGTTCAGGGTCAGTGCCGGCACGCTGTAGGGCAGGCCGGCCTTGATCGCAGCCTGGCGCGCAGGGTTCTGCCCGGCACCGGCGGTGAGTACCTGGCCGAGGATCACTTCGTCGACCTGGGCCGGATCCAGCTGGGTCTGCTCCAGCAGCTGTTTGATCACCGCCGCACCGAGGTCCACGGCAGGCACAGTGGCCAGGGCACCCTGGAAGCTGCCGATGGCGGTACGGGTTGCGGCGACGATGACCACGTCGTTCATGTTGTTGTTCTCCGGGCAATGGGCGTAGTGCTGCCAGCATCGGCGGGTTTGGTTGATTTGTTAAGTTTGTTTTTCTTTGTGATTGATGTGAAAAGCCAATCAATGGGCTGCCTGTTGCATGTCGCAAGTGCTTCGGCGCCTGCGAGATCGAGCGCCGCCCGCGCGGCGCATCGCGGATAAATCCGCTCCCACATTTGTTGCAACGTGCCGAACCTGATAGGCCATGGTTGCCCGCCTTGGCGCATGACTCAAGTCAGGTGAAGCGGCATCAATGCCCACCTCAAAATCCCGTCATGCCAACAAGGCTGAAAACCATGGCCTGACAGGAAAGGCCACGTTGCAACAAATGTGGGAGCGGATTTATCCGCGATGCGCCGCGCGGGCGGCGCTCGGTCTCGCAGGCGCCGAACTTCTGTCGACATGCACCTGGCGGCCTTCACACAGCCGGGCACTGGTGGGTGACGCAATGAATCCCTCCACCCCCGGCCGCAATCGCATCGATATCCAATTGCACGATATCCCGCCCCGGATACAACACGGCCAACAACGCCCGCGCCTTTTCATCGGCCTGCGCATCACCGAACTGCGGTGCGATGATCGCGCCGTTGATCACGAAGTAGTTGATATAACCTGCTGCGAAGTCGTTGTTTCCCTGGCTGAACCTGTTACGCCGCCCCTGCATGGGCGGGGATACCACGTGCACCTGCAAATGCCTGCCTTCGGCGTCGGTGGCTTTCTTGAGTATCTCCAGGTGCTTGCGGGTCACCGCGTAGTCATAGGCGTCCGGGTCGTTGTCCAGGTTGGCGACCACCACCCCCGGGCGTACGAAGCGGGCATAGAAGTCCACATGCCCGTCAGTGATGTCTTCCCCGGCGATGCCCGGCAGCCAGATGATCTTGCTCAGCCCCAGGCGTGCCTTGAGTTCGGCCTCGACGTCGGCCTTGCTCCAGCCCGGGTTGCGGTTGGCATTGATCCAGCTGCTCTCGGTCATGATGCCGGTGCCATGGCCGTCCACCTCGATGGCGCCACCTTCGCCCACCAGCTCGCTGCGCTGGTAGCGGGCTCCGGCCAGGGTGGCAGCGCGCTTGGCCAGCTGCGCGTCGTTGCGGTGGCGTTGCTTGTTGCCCCAGCCGTTGAAGTTGAAGTCCACCGCTGCGAGGGCGCCGTCATCGTCGACGACGAAGTTGGCGCTGATGTCGCGCATCCAGATGTCGTCCAGGTCGCAGGTGACGAAGTGGGTGTTGCTGCTGCCACAGTGCCGTTCTGCCAGTTCACGCTCGCTGGCGCGGCAGAACACCGTCAGCGGCTGGTAGCGGGCGATGGCCTGGGCGATACGGCCCTGGGCGGCTTGCACGTCAGCGGTGAAGTCCTCCCAGATCGCATCCTGCGCACCAAAGGCGATGAACGCGCGCTGCTGCGGCTCGCCTTCGTCAGGCATGAACCAGCGCCCGGGCTCTTCGGCGCGGGCCAGGCCCAGCGGCAGGCCGAGGCCGGCCCCAAGGCCTGCGGCCAGTGACAGTTGCAGAAAGGTTCTACGGCTTGGCATGGCTCAGTCCTGTGCAGTCTTGAAGCGGGTCCACACACGCATGCGCGCGCGCATGTCGGCCTGTGGAATGTCGCGGCCCGGGATCAGCCGAGCGTAAGTGGCTTCGTCGAGGTAGATGTCGGGGTTGTCGCGCATGCGCGGGTCCACTGCCTGGCGCGCCTTGGCGCTGGCCGTGGGGTAGCCGGTGAAATTGCTGATGGCAGCCATGTTCGCCGGGCGCATGACGAAGTTGATGAAACGATAGGCGTAATCCGGGTGCTGGGCATCGGCGGGGATGGCCATGGTGTCCATCCACACCGTGGTGCCCTGGCGCGGTACGCGGTACTGGAAATCAAGGTGCTTGCCGGCAGCTTCGGCGGTGCGCTGGGCCTGGATCACGTCGCCGCTGTAGCCCAGCGACAGGCAGAGGTTCTCGTTGACCAGCTCGGTTACCGGTTGCGACTGGAACTTGCGGATGTACGGGCGCACCGCCTTGAGCAGCTCGCTGGCGGCAGCCAGGTCTTCACGCTTGGCGCTGCGTGGTTCGCGGCCCAGATAATTGAGCACCACGGCCAGTACTTCGTCAGGCGAGTCGATGATCGAGATGCCGCAATCGGCGAACTTGGCGGCCAGCTCAGGTTTGAACAGCAGGTCGAGGTTATCCAGCGGCGCATCGGGCATGCGCTGGCGGACTTTCTCGGCATTCGCGGTCAGGCCGATGGTGCCCCAAGTGTAGGGGACGGTCGCCTGGCTGGCTTTAGGGTATTGATCGTGCAGCTTGCGCAGGCCGGGCTCGATATCGTCGAGTGCTTCCAGGCGGCTGCGGTCCAGCGGCTTCAGGCTGCCGGCACGCATCAGCCGTTCAGCCACGGTGTCGCCTGGGAACACCAGGTCGTAACCACTGCGCCCGGACATCAGCTTGGCTTCGAGCACCTCGCTGCCGTCCATCACGTCATAGATCACCTGGATACCGGTTTCGGCGGTGAACTGCTTGAGGGTGTCCTCGGCGAAGTAATCGGCCCAGTTGTACAGGCGCAGGGTGGGTTGGTCAGCCTGGGCCTGGCTGGCGCAGATGGCCAGGGCCAGTGCGGCGAATACGTGGCGTTTCATGCTCAGGCCCTCAGGCTGTGTGGGTGTTTGCCGTCCAGGGTCAGCAGCGGCGCGTACATTTCCGGGCGGCGGTCGCGGTAGATGCCCCAGGTCAGGCGGTCTTCGCGCATGCGGGCCAGGTCCAGGTCGTGCAGCCAGATGCCGCTGCTGTCGCGGTCGGCTTCAGCGAGCATGGCGCCCTTGTGGTCGCAGATGAACGACGAGCCATAGAAGCGCATGCTCAGGGCGTGGTCATTGCCTGCGACTTCCACACCGACCCGGTTGGCGGCCACCACGGGCAACAGGTTGGCGGCCGCATGACCGCGCATGGCGACCTGCCAATGGTCGCGCGAGTCCAACTCGGCGCAGCCGGGCTCGGAGCCGATGGCGGTAGGGAACAACAGCACTTCGGCGCCCATCAGTGCCAGGCAGCGGGCCGTTTCCGGGAACCACTGGTCCCAGCAGATACCGATGCCCAGGCGGCCAAAGGCGGTGTCCCAGACCTTGAAACCGGTGTCGCCAGGGCTGAAATACTCCTTCTCCTGATAGCCGATGGCGTTGGGGATATGGGTTTTGCGGTATACGCCCAGCAGCTGGCCATCGGCGTCGGCCACGGTCAACGAGTTGAAGAAGGCATTGCCTGCGCGCTCGTACCAGCTCAGCGGCAGCACCACGCCCAGCTCGCCGGCCAACGCGGCGAAGCGTTGCAGGATCGGGCTGCCCGGGTAGGGCTCGGCCAGCGCCTGGTGCTTGTGGTCCTGCTCGATGCAGAAGTAGGGCGTGGCGAACAGCTCTTGCAGCAGGATCACCTGCGCGCCATCGGCGGCGGCCTGGCGTACCAGTTGCTCGGCGCGGTCGAGGTTGTCTGGCAGGTTCCAGCTGCAGGGCATCTGGGTGGTGGCGATCCGCAGCTGGCTCATGGCTGTACTTCCGGCTGCTGCTGGGTGATGCAATGGATGCCGCCGCCGCCGTGGGCGATTGCATCGATACGCACGGGCACGATTTCGCGCCCCGGGAAGGCATGGGCGAGTTGATCGGCGGCGTCCTGGTCGGCAGCGATGCCGTAGGCCGGCATGATGATCGCGCCGTTGGCGATGTAGAAGTTGGTGTAGGAAGCGCAGAACACTTCAGCGTCCTGATCGACTGCGGCGCTGGCCTCGAACAGGTCGAGCAGTTCGAAATGCCGGCCTTGGGCGTCGGTGGCGAGTTCCAGCGCGCGGCGGTTTTCCCGGACGACTTCGGCATAGACCGAACCGTGGTCATGGGTGGCATCGACCAGCAGCACACCTGGGCGGGCGAAGGCGCACACGCCATCGACATGGCCGTCGGTCATGTCGCCCGTCACGTACTGCGGGTCGCCGGGCAGCCAGATGGTCTTGCTGATGCCCAGGTAGCGGGCGAAGCAGGCTTCGAATTCTGCCTTGTCGATACCTGGGTTGCGGTTGGGGTTGAGCAGCACCGATTCGGTGGTGATCAGCGTGCCTTCGCCATCGACATGAATGGCGCCGCCTTCGTTGCACAGCGCAGTGCTGAAGCCGTCCAACCCCAGTCGGTCGAGGATGCGTCGGCCGAGGCTGCGGTCCTGGCTGTGTTGCGATTTACCGCCCCAGGCATTGAAGCGCCAGCTCAGCCCGGCCAGGCCGTGCTGCGGGTGGCAGATGAAGCTCGGGCCGCTGTCTCGGCACCAGCTGTCGTCCACGGCCAGCTCGATCAGCTCGATGTTGGCGCCGCACAGGGCGCGGGCGCTTTGCAGGGCCGATGGATCGACGACCATCTTTACCGGCTCGAAACGGGCGATGGCGGCTGCCACGCGGGCATAGTCGCGCTGCACATCGGCCAGGCTGACGCGCCAGCCGTTTTCCCACAGCGCCTGGTTGTGAGGCCAGACCATCCAGGTCGCCGCGTGGCGGGCCCATTCGGCAGGCATACGCCAGCCGCTGTCGAGGGACAAGTGCATAGTGAACTCCGATCTATTAAGGATTTTTATCAACGAAGCCCGCCGTCGCGGGTGTTGGTGTCCATGCTATGGCTATGAAGGGGTGGCGACAAACGATAGATTTAGCCGACATCTGATTAGCAGGGCTTATCGATCATGCTCAAACACTGGCCACCGCTTAATGCCCTGAGGGGCTTTGAAGCCGCCGCACGGCTTGGCAGCTTCCACAAGGCCGCCGAGGCCCTGAACCTCACCCAGTCGGCGATCAGCCAGCAGATCCGCAGCCTGGAAAACTACCTGGAACAGCCACTGTTCCACCGCAGTGGCCGCAGCGTCAGCCTGACCGATGCCGGGCACGACCTGCTCAGCACCACCCAATCGCTGCTGCAGCATCTGGCAGTCGGCATTCGTCGCCTGGACCAGTACCGCAAGCCGAATCAACTGGTGGTCAACACCAGCCCGGCCTTCGCCCGGCACTGGTTGCTGCCGCGCCTGGCCGATTTTCATCAGCGCTGCCCGCAGGTCGATCTGTGGCTGTTCACCAGTTTCGAGGTGCCGGACATGGCCAGCGAAACCATTGACCTGGCCATTCGTGACGACCTCAGTGCCCAGGCCGAGTGCAGCTTTACCGTGCTCCACCAGGACACGCTGTATCCCGCCTGCCACCCTTCGCTGCTGCAGCACCCAGTGCAACAGCGCACCACCTTGCATGGCGAGCGCGAAATGGACTGGAGCCACTGGCAGCTGGAAGGCGGCGAGGATGTAGGGCAGCAGGGCAAGGGGCTGAATTTTTCCGATCCAGGGCTGTTGCTGGATGCCGCGAGCGAGGGGCTGGGCGTTGCCCTGGTCAGCCAGTTGCTGGCGCAGCGGGCGATGGGCGAGGGGCGTCTGCAGGCACTGTCTGTACAGCGAGTGCGAGGGCCGGTGTGGGCTTGTCTGGTGCACCGGGACAGCCAGGATGATCCACTGGCCCGGCAGTTCCTGGGATGGTTGAAAGGGGTGTTGGCTGCGGATTCATGACAGCCTGTACTGGCCTTCGGTTTTGAATCCCTGGGTTCAGCCCTTAATATGTGTCGGATAACCTGCGGGGGTAGTCTCACCCTCTGATCAATCGGAATCGCCCGTGGGGCGCTTCCCCGGCATAAACCTGACGAGGTACAGACATTGGCCATCATTCATCCTAAGGTTCGCGGTTTCATCTGCACCACGACTCACCCGAAGGGCTGCGAGCTCAACGTCCGTGACCAGATCGAAGCCACCCGCAAGCTGGGCGTGCGCGAGGATGGCCCGAAGAAGGTCCTGGTCATCGGCGCTTCCAGTGGCTACGGCCTGGCAGCCCGCATCACCGCCGCCTTCGGCTTCAAGGCCGATACCCTGGGCGTGTTCTTCGAAAAGCCAGGCACCGAGACCAAGGCCGGCACCGCCGGCTGGTACAACTCCGCCGCATTCGACAAGTTCGCCAAGGCCGAGGGCCTGTACAGCAAGTCGATCAACGGTGACGCCTTCTCCGACGAAGCCCGCGCCAAGGTCATCGAGCTGATCAAGAACGAAATGGGCGGCAAGGTCGACCTGGTCATCTACTCGCTGGCCTCGCCTGTGCGCAAGCTGCCGCAGACCGGTGAAGTGATCCGCTCCGCGCTGAAACCGATCGGTGAACCGTACAAGTCGACCGCCATCGACACCAACAAGGACACCATCATCGAGGCCAGCATCGAGCCGGCCACCGAGCAGGAAATCGCCGACACTGTCACTGTCATGGGTGGTCAGGATTGGCAGCTGTGGATCGACGCCCTGGCTGGCGCTGGCGTGCTGGCCGAAGGCGCCCGCACCGTGGCCTTCAGCTACATCGGCAGCGATATCACCTGGCCGATCTACTGGCACGGCGCCCTGGGCCAGGCCAAGCAGGACCTGGACCAGACCGCACTGCGCCTGAACGAGAAACTGGCCGGTGAAGTGAAGGGCGGCGCCAATGTGGCGGTGCTGAAGTCGGTGGTCACCCAGGCCAGCTCGGCCATCCCGGTGATGCCGCTGTACCTGTCGATGGTCTTCAAGATCATGCAGGAAAAGGGCGTTCACGAAGGCACCCAGGACCAGCTCGACCGCATGTTCCGGGAGCGTATGTTCCGTGCCGATGGCCAGCCTGCCGAAGTGGACGAGAAAGGCCGCCTGCGCCTGGACGACTGGGAACTGCGCGAAGATGTGCAGGGCGCTTGCAAGGCACTGTGGCCGACCGTGACCACCGAGAACCTGTTCGCGCTGACCGACTACGCCGGTTACAAGAAGCAGTTCCTCAACCTGTTCGGCTTCGAGCGTGCTGACGTCAACTACGACGAAGACGTGGCCACCGATGTGAAGTTCGACTGCATCGAGCTGTAAGTCGATCTGACATCTGAGGGGGCTGTACCGGCCTCTTCGCGGGTAAACCCGCTCCCACAGGTACCCCACAGCTCTCTGGCTCAGTGGGGTATCTGTGGGAGCGGGTTTACCCGCGAAGAGGCCGGTACAGCCCCCGATTTTTTTGCTAGTTTTGGCGCACAACAACAGGAACGCGCGCCATGAGCAGCCTCACCCAACCCGCCACCGCCTTTCGCCAGGCCACGGCCGACGGCTACAGCCTCGGCGGCTTCTGCTGGCGCCACGCCCAGCCTGATCCCCATCGCCCGTTGGTGATCATCAATGCGGCCACTTCGGTACGCTGTCGCTACTACTCACGCTTTGCCGACTACCTGTTCGCCCAAGGTTGCGACGTGCTCACCTACGATTACCGTGGCATAGGCGAATCGCGCCCGGCGTCGCTGCGTGGCTTCCAGGCTTCGTGGAGCGATTGGGGGCGGCTGGACTTCGAGGCCATGCTGGCGCACGCCGCTGCGCATTTCCCCGGCCAGCCGGTAGATGTTGTGGGCCACAGTTTCGGTGGCTGCGCCGTGGGGCTGGCCCCCTCGGCGGGGCAGGTGCGGCGGGTGGTGATGGTCGGTGCGCAGTTTGCCTACTGGCGCGACTATGCCGCCGACCAGCGCTGGCGCCTATTCGGCAAATGGCATGTGGTGATGCCGCTGCTGACCCGTGCCTTCGGCTACTTCCCCGGCAAGCGCCTTGGTTGGCTGGAAGACACCCCGGCCGGTGTGGTGCACGACTGGACCACGCGTACGCCGCTTTATGAACAGCGCCCGAGCGGGCGCGGCCTGGCGACACTGCCTTTCGCCCAGGTACGGGCTGCGACCTTGGCCATCAGCCTGACGGACGATCCGTTTGGCACGGTGGCAGCGACCGAGCGTTTGCTAGGGTATCTGCCTGCGGCGCAGCGGCGGCATTTGCGCATTGCGCCTGTGGATATCTCGGTCAGCGAGATTGGCCATTTCGCGTTCTTCCATGATCGCTTCCGCGAAAGCCTGTGGCCGATTGCGTTGCAGTGGTTGCGCGAGGGCGGGCTGGCAGACGGAGTGCCGGGGACGACTATCCGTTGAAATTCCGGGGCTGCTTCACAGCCCCTTCGCGACACAAGGCCGCTCCTACAGAAGAGCGGGTTCCCTGCAGGAGCGGCCTTGTGTCGCGAAAGGGCCGCACAGCGGCCCCGGCAATCTCAAGCCTTGCGCGAAAGCGGCAGCTCGGTGAACTTCACACCCGCCAGCCCATGCTTGATCAGCGCACGGATGTTGCCGTGGTCATTGCCTTCCGGCGTGGCCAGCACATCACGGTAATGCTCGCCGAAGGCCAGCAGCGCTTCCTGGTCGCTCAGGCCTTCCAGCAGGGCCAGGCCCAGGGTCTTGCACGAACCTTCGTTCTGCCCGGCGGCATTCTCCACGCCGCCGTTGTTGAAGGCCTGGGGCTGGTAGCTGTAGTTGCCGGCGATGAACGCCAGGGTATCGGCGAAGACGTGTTGGCCGCTGGCCAGGCTGCTGCGCAGGGTGTTCAGATCAGTCACGAGGTTTTCCTTGTTCAAACGCCGCTTGCTGCTCGGCGCTGGCTTCTTTCTGGTATTGGGCTTTCCACTCAGCGTAAGGCATGCCGTACACCGCTTCGCGGGCGTCATCCAGGCTGATGTCGACCTGGCGCTCGTCGGCGGCGGCCTTGTACCACTTGGACAGGCAGTTGCGGCAGAAACCGGAGAGGTTCATCAGGTCGATGTTCTGCACGTCGGTGCGTTTTTGCAGGTGCTCGACCAGGCGCCGGAACGCAGCGGCTTCAAGCTCGAGTTGTTGTTGCTCAGTCATGGCAGTCTCTCAAATCATGCGGTTCTTCAGGTGGCGGCCACCGTTGATGACCACTTGGCTGCCGGTGCTGTACTGGCTGGCGAGCAGGTACTTCACCGTCTCGATCAGTGGCCCGGCGCCGGGTTCGAACTCCAGCAGGGCCTTTTTCAAGGTCTGCTGGCGGTAAGCCTCGTCCCCGCCTTCCTTGAGGATCAGCAGGCCCGGCAGGATACCGTTGACGTGCACCTTGGGCGCGTACTTTTCGGCGAACGACAGCACCATGTTCTGCAGCGCGGCCTTGGTCGCGGCGTAGCCGATGTGGCCTTTGCTGCCGCGCGAAGAGGTTTCGTCGCAAATGTGGATGATGTCGGCCTTGTCGACCTTGTTCAACAGCTCGCCGAGGGCCAGATTGAGGTGGTACGGCGCTTCGACGTGCAGGCGGAACATGGTCTCGAGGTTGTCGAGGTCGTCGTCGAGCCACAGCGAGGCGTTGTGGATGATCGCACGCAGGCCGTCGTAGTTGCGCTGCAGGTGGTCGATCAATGCTTCACGGTCGGCCCTGAGGCAGAGGTCGGCCTGGAACTGCACGATGTTCGGGTGCGCGGACTGCGGCTGAAGGCTGCGGCTGGCACTGATCACCGTATGGCCGGCCTGTGCCAGTTCGAGGGCCAGGGCCAGCCCGACGCGCTGGCTGGCGCCGGTGACGAGAATTGGGCTGTTCATGTGCGGGCGGTCAACTTGTCTGTCCTGTCGTTGCCGCCCAGCATACCCGAACTGATCTCGCTTGTATGACCTCGCCTCAGCGGCTGCGCAGTGCCGGGCTGGCGGATGGCGTGGCGTGCAGCCAGTTGGCCAGCAGGCGTGTGGACAGGGGGATGAAGAGGTAGACCATGACGGGCGTCAGGGCCAGCGTGCTGAGCATCACCCGGGGCAGTAGCTCAAGCGCCCCGAGCCAATGCCCGAACAAGACATTGAACACCAGCGAGACCGGAAAAAAGGCCAGCCAGATGGCCACAGCCTGTTTCCAACGTGGTGGCTTTTGCACCATATTGGTGCCAAACCAGTCGTCAAGACCGCTGACGCGCCTCTCTTTGGGGCGTTCGAACAGGCCGTTTCCGCGAGCCAGCCAGGCCCGGCGCGAGGCGGAGTGCTCCCAGGCATGCAAGGTGGGCTCGTCGCTGAAGCGGAAAATGATCTGGAACTCGTCGCGGTCGCGGGGCGGGGCGAGGATGCCCGAGCCGAGATAGCCGGGGAAGTCGGTGGCCAGGTGTTCGCCCTCGTGCAGCCAGGCCAGCAGGTCCTGGTAGCGGCCATGGGCGGCGCGGCGCGACACCATCAGGGTGACGGGTGGGGTAGACATCGTGTATCTCCTTGCGACGGGGCTGGCGGATAGCCTGCCCCCTTGTCTGCGTGGCCCGGGGTGGTGGGCAACGCAAGATGGCATGCAAGAATCGGGCGCGAAGCATGAGCGTGATGCAACGCTGCATTAGCGGTTGTTCGCAAACTGGTTTGCGGCCTGGCGTGCCGTAGTAGAATGCCCGTTCAACTTCCGCACACAGGTAACGTAGTGCAGATAAACAAACAAGGACTTAGTTCGGACATCCAGGCAAGCCTGCAAGAGCAGGACCTGTTCCCGATTCGTGAAGTTTCCCGCGTGACAGGCGTCAACGCCGTGACCCTGCGTGCCTGGGAACGCCGCTACGGGCTGATCCAGCCCACGCGCACCGACAGCGGTCACCGGCTGTATTCCCAGGCAGACATCGACGATATCCGGCGCATTCTCGGTTGGCTTGAGCGAGGCGTCGCAGTGAGCAAGGTTGGCAGCATCCTGGCCCGCGGCCAGAAGCTTGCTCACGGTGTGGTTTTGGCTGATTGCACGGCAGGCTGGCAAGCCCAGGTGCGCGAGGCGGTGCATCGCTTCGATGCCGTGGCCCTGGATAGCCTGTTCGACCAGGTGTTTGCGGCACTCAACCTGGACCTGGTATTCACTGAAGTGTTCATGCCCGTCTGGCATGACTTGGCAGCAGGGCAGGGGGCGTTTGGCCTGGCCAGTGAGTGGCTGTTCCTCGACCAGTTCCTGCGTGGCCGGGTGTTCACGCGCTTGCAACTCGCTCGTGTGCCACGTAGCCACACCGTATTGCTGGCGCCACTGCCCGGACCATGCCTGGAACTGGACCTACTGGTGACTGGCTTACTGCTGGCCAGCGATGAGGTTGGCGTGCAGTTGCTCATGCCGGGGCAGGTGCTGGATGAGTTGCCGCTGGTGTGCGAGCGGCTCCGGCCGGATGCGATGGTGCTGTTTTCCAATCACCCACTGAGTGATGGGCTGGGCAAACGCCTGATGCGCCTGGCGACAGGGCTGCAGTGCCCATTGCTGTTGGCCGGCGAAGCGGCTGAGGGTGCCCAGGATGGACTGGCGGGTAGCCCGGTGGCATGCCTTGGTGCAGAGATTGAGCGGATGCGGCGGCGCTTGCGCCAGTACTTTGCCGGTCAGCTCGATACCTGATCGTGCAGCTCTGGGTGTGCCTGGCGATGGGCCTGGAGGATGTACTCACGCAGCCGGTCGATTTCGCCTGTGGGGCTGCGGCTCAGGTCGTAGGCGGCCAGGTCCGGGCCAATACGCCGACGTAGCCGACCGTGCAGGCCGATAGGGCTGATGCCGTCCGGAGCGAAGTGCAGGTCGAAGCGTGAAGGGGCCTTGGCCAGGCCACGCACTTCGAGCAACGCGCCCTTGAACGAAATATCCCTGACCAGCAAGCCGCTGGCCTTGCCCTGGGCGTCCAGCAGTGCGCTGGGCTGCTCCATCGACAAACGCCAAGGGCGCAGCATCGGGCCGTCGTCTTCGTAGATTTCCGGTGAGCCGATCTGCAGGTGCACAGCGTGGAACTCGTCTTCCACAAGCTGCAGCGGGAAGCTGATCTGCTGGTTGTTGAACTGTGCCTGCAGCGTTACCTGCTCATTGGCCACCAGGCGGGCAAGCAGCGACTGGATATGGCGGTCGCCATTGACCAGCAGGCTCGACATGGGGTCGGCCAGGTTCAGTTGCGGGGAATGCTGCATGTCCTGGATGAAATCCAGCTCGTCCTGAGTCAGGAGCGCTTCTGCTTGCATGATCGAACTCGGTGATGACGATTTCTTCAACGGAAATTGACCGTGCTCAAGGCGCTTGGTTCAGGTGCGTTCGTCGAAATTCCGACGAGCGTGCATTTCTGCCAGCTCGCGCTCCAGTTCGACCTGGCGGGTGACATCTTTCTGGATACCGATGAAGTAGCTGCGCTGATCGGCATCGTGCTTCACCGGTGTGATCGAAAGTTCGTTCCAGAACGTGCTGCCATCCTTGCGGTAGTTGCGCAGCACTTCGCGGCACGGGCGGCCTTCGGACAGGGCCTTGCGAATGCGTGCCCGGCCAAGCTGATCGCGATCATCGGCCTGCAGGAAGCGGCAATCCTGATAGAGGATTTCATCGCGGCTGAAGCCGGTCAGGCGTTCGAAGGCCGCATTCACGTAGATCAGGATGGTGTCGTCGCCTTCCTGTTCGGCGACCACGATCCCGTCGTTGGATGCGTCGACCATTGATTGCAACAGCTGGGCGTTGATCATGTCCGGACCATGGGTAAGGAAGGGGACTTTGGTAGAGGCGGCCTTTTGCCAGCGCTGAATGCTAGTATCCTACGTTTTCACTCAGTTTCGGAATCCTCTTCCCGATGAAAGTCGCCATTATTTCCGGCTCGGTGTACGGCACCGCCGAAGAAGTCGCCCGCCATGCCGAGTCGTTGCTCAAGGCTGCTGGTTTTGAAGCCTGGCACGCCGCCCGTGCTACCCAGCAGGATCTGGAAGGTTTTGCTCCAGAAGCCTTGCTTGCGGTGACTTCTACCACTGGTATGGGTGAGCTGCCGGATAACCTGATGCCGCTGTACAGCAGCATTCGCGACACCCTGCCAGCGGCCTGGCGTGGGTTGCCGGGTGCGGTGATCGCACTGGGGGATTCGAGCTATGGCGATACCTATTGCGGCGGTGGCGAGCAGATGCGCGAACTGTTTGCAGAGCTGGGCGTGCGGGAAGTGCTGCCAATGCTGAAGCTCGATGCCAGCGAAACAGTGACCCCGGAGGCTGATGCCGAACCGTGGTTGGCGGAGCTCGCTCAAGCACTGAAAGCCTGAGGCTATTCCTTTGGCGTGTACCGGCCTCTTCGCGGGCAAGGCCACACCCACAGGTCTATCACCACCCTTCAGTCAGTGATGTGCCTGTGGGGGCGGGCTTGCCCGCGAAGAGGCCGCTACAGGTCAATTCATCTCCCGCAGCAATTCGAGCCAGGCCTGCGCGGCTCGCGACAGGTAGGCTCCGCGCCGCCAGATGAAGGCAATATCCCAGCGTAGATACGCCGGTGCCTTCAGCGGTAGTCGCACCACCCCAGGGCGCTCCAGCGCTTTTGCCACCACACGGGGCAGCAACACCACGCCCTGGCCGGCTGCGACCAGCGCCACCAGGAAGTCCGCCTGGCCACTGCGGCCACCTTCTTTCGGGGTAAAGCCCTGCTGCTGGCAAGCCTTGAGCAAGCGGTCGTTGAGCACGAAGCTGCGTTGGTACAGCAGGAAGGGTGTATCCGCCAGTTGCTTCAGGTTGACCTGGTCCAGGTTAGCCAGCGCATGCCCGGCGGGCAGCAGGGCATCCAGCGGCTCATTGCAGAACGGCTGATACTCGAACGCCGGGTCGCTTGGAGTGAGGCTGCCGCCCAGCTCCAGCTCGCCGCTTCTGACCGCCTGCTCGACAGTTCGGCTGCCGCCCTCAAGCAGCTGAATATCAATGTTCGGATGACGCCTGCGGTATTCGGCGAACAACGTGGCGAACAAGGTATCGCTGCCGAGCATGGGCAAGCCCAGGCGCAGCTCGCCGCGGGCCATGTGGCTGAGGTCGTCGAGCTCGCTCAGCAATTCCTGGCGTTGGCGCAACAGCGCCTGGCCGCGCTCCAGCACGATGCGCCCGGCCGCGGTCAGGTGCAGCTGCGAGGCCTGGCGCTCGAGCAGCGGCTGGCCCACATCTTGCTCCAGTTGGGCGACCTGCTTGCTCACGGCGGACTGGCTGATATGCAGGGTCTGCGCGGCTTGGGTAAAGCCGCCGCGGTGGACCACTTCGATGAAGCTGCGCAGCTGTTTGAATTCCATGGTGACGATTCCATTGTGGAATGGCTGCAAGTCTAACAATTCGCTTTTGGCCTAGGCAGCCGAATCTTAAAATGAGGGCCTGTCGAGGACTCCCCCCATGAAACCCGCATTACTGAAAAAGCCCCTGCGCCTGTTCGCCGAACTGGCAGTCCTGCTTGCCTTGTTCCTGTCTGGCGGCCAACTGGCCGTTTGGCTGGGCTGGCCGATCCCCGGCGGGGTGATGGGCCTGGGCCTGCTGTTGCTGCTGTTCGCCTGCGGTGTACTCAAGCCCGCAACCTTGCAACTGGGCGCTGGCTGGCTGATGGCGGAAATGCTGCTGTTCTTCATCCCGGCACTGATGAGCCTGCTCGATTACGGCAGCCTGGTGCGCAGCGAAGGCTGGCGCATCTTGCTGGTAATCGCAGTGAGCACCTTGATGGTCATGGTGGTGACCGCCGTGACCGTGGAGCTGGTCTGCCGCTGGAGGCTGCGCCATGAGCCTTGAACCCATGCCGCTGTTCTGGCTGGCGCTGACCTTGGCGGCCTACCTGGCCAGCCGCTGGTTGTATCGGCGCACCGGGCGTTACCTGATGTCGCCACTGATTCTTGTCCCAGCCTTGCTGTTGGCAGTGGCCGTGCCGCTGCACACGGCCTACGCCGAGTACTCGCGCAACACCCATTGGCTGATGAGCGTGCTGGGCCCGGTGACTGTGGCCTTCGCCGTGCCGATCTGGCAACAACGGGCGATGCTGGCACGGCATTGGCCGGCTCTACTAGTGGGTATGGTGGCGGGCAGTGCAGCGTCGATTGCCAGCTCCTGGAGCCTGGCGCACCTGCTGGCGCTGGACGATGCCATCAGTCTGTCGCTGGTGCCGCGCTCGATCACCACGCCCTTCGCAATGCCGCTGGCCCATGACCTGGGCGGCGTGCCGGAGCTTACGGCAGTGTTCGTGATGTTCACCGGGGTGCTGGGGGCCATGTTTGGTGGTGTGCTGCTGCGCTGGCTGCCGCTGCGTACCCCCTTGGCGCGGGGCGCACTGTTCGGGGTTGGCGCGCATGGTGCCGGGGTAAGCCGAGCCCAGGAAGTGGGCCGTGAAGAGGGTTCGGTGGCCGGCCTGGTCATGGTGCTCACCGGGCTGCTCAACCTGTTTGCCGCACCGTTGCTGGTGATGCTGCTGTGACCATTCGTGCCTCTGACTCGCTCGGTCATCAAGCTGGCTGGCAACGCAAGTTTCACCTGGCGGGCTGCTGATTACACTCATCCTCGACATAGAGAGCACATGTATGTGCCGAGGTGACATGCAATGACCGCAGCCTTGCCCTATTCCGTCAACACCCTTGCACCGGGACAAATCTGATGCCTATGGCCGAGATTCCATTGCGCGTCTGGCGTACCCGGGGGCAGAGTTTTTCATTCCGGGGCCAGAGCATCCGCTACTGGACCGCAGGGCAAGGAGAGCCCCTGCTTCTGTTGCATGGATTTCCCACCGCGAGCTGGGACTGGCACTACCTGTG
Organism: Pseudomonas sp. NBRC 111123; assembly: GCF_001320205.1. Lineage (NCBI taxonomy): Bacteria > Pseudomonadati > Pseudomonadota > Gammaproteobacteria > Pseudomonadales > Pseudomonadaceae > Pseudomonas > Pseudomonas sp. NBRC 111123. The sequence goes on along the minus strand of NZ_BCAZ01000019.1, from coordinate 68,027 downwards.
GGCACCACTGGCCCAGCGCTTTCGGGTGATCGCCTGCGACATGCTCGGTTTCGGCGACTCCGCCAAGCCGCTCAACCACCGCTACAGCCTGATGGAGCAAGCGGACCTGCAGCAGGCGCTGCTGGCGCATCTGCAGGTCGAGCAGCCGGTGCACCTGTTGGCGCATGACTACGGGGGCAGCGTGGCTCAGGAATTGTTGTCGCGGCACCACGAACAGCGTGCGGAGGTTGCCAGTTGCGTGTTCCTCAACAGCGGGCTGTTCCCTGAAAGCTGCCAGGTGCTGCTGGTCCAGAAACTGCTGCTCAGCCGCCTCGGCTGGCTGGTGGGGCGATCCTTCGGGCGCGATGACCTGGTGCGCAACGTCACGCAGATCTACGGCCCGTGCACCCATCCCAGCGAAAGTGCACTGGATGACTGCTGGAGCCTGATCGCCGCCAATTCCGGCACACGTATCCTGCACAAGCTGGTGGGCTACCTGCCGGAGCGCAGGGTGCATCGCGAGCGCTGGGTAGGTGCATTGCAACGCGAAGGTGTGGCACTGCGTTTCATCAACGGCGTGGTCGACCCGGTTTCTGGTGCGCGCATGGTCGAGCGTTACCAACAGCTGGTACCAAACCCTGACATCGTTCAGTTGCAGGGTATTGGCCATTACCCTCACACCGAAGCGCCCGTGCAGGTACTGCGCCACTACCTGGCATTTCGCGAACAGCTGCTGAGCTACCCCCTGCGGAGCGTCGCCTGGTCCTGACCCAGCGATCATCGCCCGCCGTTATCGCCTGGCATTCAGCCGGGGTGCGCTTGATTGCCCGCCTGCCAGGGCTGGCGGACACTCGATGCATTCAACCTGAGCTGGAGCCATGCCCATGAGCGAGCCGGTAAGCCTGCAAGACCGTGTAGTGATTGTCACCGGAGCGGGTGGCGGCCTGGGCCGTGCCCATGCACTGCTGTTCGCCGCACGTGGCGCCAAGGTCGTGGTCAACGACCTTGGCGGCTCGACGCACGGTGAGGGTGCCAATGCTTGCGCTGCCGACAAAGTCGTGACGGAAATCCGCGCCGCCGGTGGCACAGCTGTGGCCAACCACGATTCGGTGGGCGACGGTGCGCGCATCGTCGAGCAGGCGCTGGACAGTTTCGGCAGGGTCGATGTGCTGGTGAACAACGCCGGCATCCTGCGCGACAGGGCCTTCCACAAGATGGACGACAGTGATTGGGAGCAGGTCTACAAGGTTCATGTCGAAGGTGCCTACAAAGTCACCCGGGCTGCCTGGCCACACCTGCGCGAGCAGAACTGGGGGCGGGTGATCTTCACCGCATCGACCTCGGGTATATACGGTAACTTCGGCCAGGCCAACTATGGCATGGCCAAGCTGGGGCTGTATGGCTTGACCCGCACTCTGGCCATCGAAGGGCGCAAGCACGGTGTGCTGGTCAACGCCATCGCGCCAACCGGCGGCACGCGCATGACCGAGGGGCTGATACCACCGCAGGTGTTCGAGCGGCTCAGGCCGGAATTGATCAGCCCGTTGGTGGTGTACCTGGGCAGCGAACAGTGCCAGGACAGCGGCGAATTGTTCGAGGTGGGCGGTGGCTGGGTGGGCAAGGTGCGCTGGGAGCGTAGCCTAGGTGTCGGCTTCGACCCAGACCAAGGGTTCACCCCGGAGCAGGTCGCGCAACGCTGGGCGCAGATTGGTGATTTTGCAGGGGCAGTGCACCCGCGGGACACCTTTCAGGCACTGCAGCAGATGATGGCCAACCTGCAGAAATAAAAAAGGCCGCTGCAAACGCAGCGGCCAATCGAGACGTTAGATCAAGGAGCTTCAAAATCAACGTCGGTGAACCTCGCGGGCCTGAAAGGCGGGGGGTAGAGCCCTTCATGCCGGCCAGTGAGGTAAGAATAAGCGCTTGATCCGGTAGGAAAAATAGCCGCTTATGACATTCACCTTTACGTTTCGGGCAACAGTCCCGGCTGGCCACTTCAAGGCGCTGGTGAGTAACCCATGCGCCAACTGGTCTCGCGCGACGCAGCCAGCAGGCGCTGTGCTGCCGGGCCGTGTTCGTCGGCGTGGAAGATAGAGGTCGGGCCGACCACGGTCATCACCGCCGCGATCTGCCCCATGGCGTTGAACACGGGTGCAGACAACGCATCGACGCCCGGCATCAACAGGCCGTGCACATGGTGCAGGCCTTGTTCGCGGATCCCTGCCAGCAAGCCTTCGTAGGCGCTGGCGCTCTGCTGCAAGACCGCCAGCTCGCGGTCGCGCAACTCCACGGTCTCTCTCTCGGGCAGATGGGCTGCAAACACCAGGCCGGTGGAAGAGCTGAGCAGCGGCAGTACCGAGCCGATTTGGGTCACCACCGTGACCGCTCGCACGGCGGGCTCGATGCTCACCACGGTGGCGCCCTGGTTGCCCCATACCGCGATGAAGCAACTCTCGTTGAGGTCATCGCGAAGTTGCGACAGCGGCAGCGCCGCCACCTTCAGCACATCGATGCTGCCCAGTGCCGCCAGCCCCACGCGCAACGCCTCGCGCCCCAGCCCGTAGTGGTTGGTGGCGGCATCCTGTTCGGCAAAACCGCTGGCGATCAACGCCTGCAGATAGCGGTGCACCTTGCTCGCCGGCATCTGCACGTGTTCGGCCAGGCGCGACAGCGAGGTGGACGGTGACAGTTCGGCGAGGGCCTTGAGGATGTCGGTGCCGACCTCCGCCGAACGGACTTTCTGCTTGCCGTTGTCGGCGGGTGAGCTGGCTTTGGACATGGATAGGAATATTCCGAGTTTTCGCGTCGCGCCTTTATAGCTTGACGCTTGGCATGGAGCAAATTACGTTATTCGTAATCAGATTACGATAAAAACAAAATCCGGAGGCATCGATGCATCGCGACACGTCCGCCGATCTTCATTATCTGAGCGGTTTCGGTAACGAATTCGCTAGCGAAGCCCTGCCTGGCGCCCTGCCGGTCGGGCAGAACTCTCCACAGAAAGCCCCCTATGGCCTGTATGCCGAACTGCTGTCGGGAACGGCGTTCACCATGGCCCGCAGCGAGCTGCGCCGTACCTGGCTGTACCGCATCCGACCTTCGGCCCTGCACCCGCGCTTCGAGCGCCTGCAGCGTCAACCATTGAGCGGCCCGCTGGGCGCAAGCACACCCAACCGCTTGCGCTGGAACCCACAGCCGATCCCCGCTGAGCCAACCGATTTCATCGAAGGTTGGCTGCCGATGGTGGCCAACTCGGCCGCTGAAAAGCCAGCCGGGACAAGCATCTACATCTACCGCGCCAACCGGTCCATGGAGCGGGTGTTCTTCAATGCGGACGGTGAGCTGCTGCTGGTGCCGGAGCAGGGTCGCCTGCGCATCGCCAGCGAACTGGGCGTGATGGACGTCGAGCCACTGGAAATCGCCGTGATCCCGCGTGGCATGAAGTTCCGCGTCGAGCTGCTCGATGGCCAGGCCCGCGGCTACATCGCCGAAAACCACGGCGCGCCGCTGCGCCTGCCTGACCTGGGGCCGATCGGCAGCAATGGCCTGGCCAACCCGCGTGACTTCCTCACCCCGGTGGCACGCTACGAAGAAGTCGAGGGCCCGGTGCAGCTGGTGCAGAAGTTCCTCGGTGAACACTGGGCCTGCGAGCTGCAGCACTCACCGCTGGACGTGGTCGCCTGGCACGGCAGCAACGTGCCCTACAAGTACGACCTGCGTCGCTTCAACACGATCGGCACGGTCAGCTTCGACCACCCGGATCCGTCGATCTTCACCGTGCTGACGTCGCCGACCAGCGTACACGGCATGGCCAACATGGATTTCGTGATCTTCCCGCCGCGCTGGATGGTGGCCGAAAACACCTTCCGTCCACCTTGGTTCCACCGCAACCTTATGAACGAGTTCATGGGCCTGATCAGCGGGGCCTACGATGCCAAGGCCGAAGGCTTCCTGCCGGGCGGTGCCTCGCTGCACGGCGTGATGAGCGCCCACGGGCCGGATGCAGAAACCTGCGAGAAGGCCATCGCCGCCGAGCTGGCACCGCACAAGATCGACAACACCATGGCTTTCATGTTCGAGACCAGCCAGGTGCTGCGCCCGAGCCTGCAGGCACTCGACAGCCCGCAATTGCAGGCCGACTACGACAGTTGCTGGGCCACCTTGCCGAGCACCTTCAACCCGAACCGGAGATAACCCATGAACCAGACCGCCATTGCCCGTAGCTGGGTCGAGCACGCCAACGGGCACCGCGACTTCCCACTGCAGAACCTGCCGCTGGGCATCTTCAGCCGCCCGGGTGAAGCGCAGCGCTGTGGTGTCGCCATTGGCGATGCCATCCTTGACCTGGAAGCCGTGCTGGCCGCCGGCCTTTTCGCTGGCCAGGCCAAGGCTGCGGTGGAGGCCACCGGTGGCGGTGCGCTGAACGCCTTCTTCGCACTGGGCCGTGCTGCCCGGGTGGCGCTGCGTGAGCGTCTGCTGGTGCTGTTGGGCGAACACAGCGAACATCAGGCCGCACTCAAGGCTGCGCTGTATCCGGCCAGCGAGTGCCAGCTGCACCTGCCGGCCAAGGTCGGTGACTACACCGACTTCTATGTCGGCATTCAGCACGCCACCAACGTCGGCAAGCTGTTCCGCCCCGACAACCCGCTGCTGCCCAACTACAAGTACGTGCCGATCGGCTACCACGGCCGCGCTTCGACCTTGCGCCCTTCCGGTACTGAAGTCCGTCGCCCGAAAGGCCAGACCCTGCCGGCCGGCCACACCGAGCCGAGCTTCGGCCCCTGCGCACGCCTTGACTACGAGCTGGAGCTGGGCATCTGGATCGGCCAGGGCAACGACATGGGGCAGGCTATCCCGATTGCCGAGGCCGACCAGCATCTGGCCGGCCTGTGCTTGCTCAACGACTGGTCGGCACGGGATATCCAGGCCTGGGAATACCAGCCACTGGGCCCGTTCCTGTCGAAGAGCTTCGTCACTTCCATTTCGCCCTGGGTAGTCACCGCCGAAGCGCTGGAGCCCTTCCGCTGCGCCCAACCGGCCCGGCTGGATGGCGACCCGCAGCCGCTGCCTTATCTGCTCGATCCGCGTGATCAGGCAAATGGCGCTTTCGACATCGAACTGGAAGTACTGCTGCTCACCGAGCGCATGCGCGAGCAGGGCCTGCCGGCTCATCGTCTGGCATTGAGCAATACCTTGAACATGTACTGGACCGTGGCCCAGCTGATCGCTCACCACAGCGTCAACGGCTGCCAGTTGCAGCCCGGCGACCTGTTTGGTTCCGGCACTCTGTCCGGTGCCACGGCAGACTCGTATGGCAGCCTGCTGGAAATCACCGTGGGTGGCAAACAACCGGTGGAACTGGCCAGTGGTGAGGTGCGCAAGTTCCTGGAGGACGGTGACGAGATCATCCTGCGCGCCCGTTGCCAGCGTGATGGCGTGGCCAGCATCGGCTTCGGCGAATGCCGCGGCAAGATCATCGCAGCCAACTGAGGGAAGCGGCCATGGAGCTGTATACCTATTACCGTTCCACGTCCTCCTACCGGGTGCGCATCGCCCTGGCGCTGAAGGGCCTGGGCTACCAGGCCGTGCCGGTCAACCTGCTCAAGGGCGACCAGCGCGGTAGCGCCTATGTCGCGGTGAATCCGCAAGGGCGGGTGCCGGCATTGCGCACCGATGACGGTGAACTGCTGGTGCAGTCGCCGGCGATCATCGAGTACCTGGAAGAGGTTCATCCACAGCCGGCACTGTTGCCGGCGGGGGCGGCCATGCGCGCCAAGGTGCGTGGCGTGGCAGCGATCATCGGTTGCGATGTGCACCCGCTGCACAATGTCAGCGTGCTCAACCAGCTGCGCCAGCTGGGCCATGACGAGGCGCAGGTCAATCAGTGGATCGCGCACTGGATCGGTCAAGGGCTGGCCGCCGTGGAGCAGTTGATTGGCGATCACGGGTATTGCTTTGGCGATGAGCCGGGGCTGGCGGATGTCTACCTGATTCCGCAGCTGTATGCGGCCGAGCGCTTCAACATCGACCTTGGCGGTTATCCGCGAATAGCCCGGGTGGCTGAGCTGGCCAAACAGCATCCGGCGTTCGCCAAGGCGCATCCGTCCTGCCAGGTGGACACGCCGGCTCAGTGAATCGAACGGTTGACCGTCGGTAGCTTGCCGATGCGTTCGGACAGCTTCAGGCGCTGGACCGGGTCGTCGGTCAACAGCAAGGCATGCTCCAGGTCGAAACGTTCGGCCTGGGGGCAGTCCAGGTGTTGGTACAGCGTCGCGCGGGTCATGTAGTCGCTGACCTGCACCGGGCCCAGTTGCATGACCCGTTCCGCGTCGATCAGCGCGGCCAGGTGATTGTCGTTGCTGATGTGCAACTGGCGCAGGTTGCGCGAAAGGCGCTGCAGCATCTGCGTGGCGCTGGCGCTGCGCAGATGTTCGGCGGTCAGCGGCAGATGCGGGCCGAACTGGCGTGCCAGCAGCTCGCGGCAATCATTGGGGTACAGGCGCCGGCCGCCACAGGGGTCGAGCAGGTGGTCGGCACCCGGCACGCGCAGCAGGAAGTGCCCAGGGAATGCCACGCCTTCCAGTGGTATGGACAAGCGCGAGGCCAGTTCCAGGGTAATGATTGCCAGTGCCAGAGGCTGGCCACGTCGGCGCTGCAGTACCTTGTCCAGCAGTGCCGCTTGCGGGCGAAGCGGGTGGTATGCGTCCTGTTGGAAACCGAGTGCATTGAGCTGGCGCAGCAACGGCTGGGCCAGTTCGGACAACGGCAGCATCGGCAGGCTGGCACTGATCTGCCCTTGCAGGTTGTGCAGTGCGCCAAGGCAGGCCGCGGGCTCGACCAGTCGATCATGCTCGGCGGCGATCCATAGCGCAGCTTCCAGCAGGGCGACTGGCTCGCGTTCCAGGCAGGCCAGGCAGGCTTGACGTGGCTTCATGGGGGTTCTCCACACACGCTTGAGTATTAGCTGGGGCGCGTCGATTCGTCCAGTGGTCCGCCCGCCGTGCCGGTCTCTGGCGCGTGCCTATACTGGTAGGAGCACCTCGTTGGGGAGCCCGTCGATGTTCGCGCTGATGCAAAGCACCCGTACCCAGTCGCTGCACCTGTTCATTGACCCGCCCACCGGCCTCAAGGCCGTGGTGGCGATTCACAGTGAGAAACTGGGCCCTGCGGTGGGCGGTTGTCGCTATCTGCCCTATGCCGATGACGAGAGCGCCATGACCGACGCCATTCGCCTGGCCCAGGGCATGAGCTACAAGGCGGCGCTGGCGGGGTTGTCGTTGGGGGGCGGTAAGGCGGTCATCATGCGCAACCCCCACGTGGAAAACCGTGCGGCATTGTTTGAGGCGTTCGGCCGCTTCATCGATACCCTGCAAGGGCGCTTCATCATTGCGGTAGACAGCGGCACCTCGACCCTGGACATGGACTGCATCGCCCAGAGCACACCGCATGTCACCAGTACCACGGCGTCTGGCGACCCATCGCCACACGCCGCCATGGGCGTATTCGCTGGCATCCGCGCCACCTCGCAGGCTCGGCTGGGCAGCAGTAACCTCGAAGGCCTGCGCGTGGCCGTGCAGGGGCTCGGCAATGTCGGCTATGCCCTGGCCGAGCAGCTGCATGCGGCGGGCGCGGAGTTGCTGGTCAGCGATCTGGACCCAGGGCGGGTACGCCTTGCGGTGGAACAGTTCGGCGCTCACCCGGTGACCAATGACGCCCTGATCAGCACCCCCTGTGACATCTTCGCGCCCTGTGGCGTAGGGCCGGTGCTCAATGGCCAGACGGTGATGCAGCTGCGATGCGCGGCGGTGGCAGGGGCGGCGAACAATCAGCTGACCACGCTGCAGGTGGCCGACCAGCTGGAGACACGCGGCATCCTGTATGCCCCCGACTATGTGATCAATGCCGGTGGCCTGATCTACGTGGCGCTCAAGCATCGGGGCGGCGACCTGGGCACCATCACCGCGCACCTGGCGCGGATACCGACGCGGCTGACCGAGGTGTTCGGCCATGCCCAGGCGGAGAAGCGCTCGCCGGCCAGGGTGGCGCAGATGCTGGCCGAACGCTTGCTTTACGGTTGAGGCCGGGCGCTGATTGCTTCAATCATGCATCAGCCACGGCCTCAGGTCCTTGAGGTTGGCTACCACGATCTGTTGCGCTTCAGGGCTTGTCGCCACGTTGCGCGGGTCGATCTGATAACGCTGCAGTACATACTTCACCAGAGCCCTGCGGCTCGGTACTACCAGCTGACCCTGGGTCATGCCGAAGTCGGCTTCGATGATCGCCTTCTGTGCTTCGTTCAAACGCCCGTCAGGCTCGAAGATCACCGGAATCTCGGCATTCCAGTCTTCGTCCTGTTCTTGGGTGTTCGGCGATTCATCCAGCAGGTCCGGCTGCCCTCGCAAACGGCTGAGCACGAAGTCGCGGTACTGGCCGTTCTTTTCGCAGTACGCTCGCACATGCCAGCGCATGCCGGTGTAGACCAGTGTGTGCGGCGCTATGAGGCGCACTTCCACGTTGGGCGTGTTGAGTGAAACGTACTCGGTTTCCAGGCGCAGGCCTTCACGACAGGCCTTGAGCAGGGGCCGCAGCACCTCCGGCCGAATAGGCCGATCCGGCACTTCCAGTACCTTGGTGTGAGCGTAAGCCAGGGCCAGGCCGTCAATGTGCGGGGCGCGTTCACCGTTCTGATACAGCAGGTGAAGGTAAGCGCTTGCACTGTCTTCGATGAACTTGGGCTTGAACTGCTTGCTGGGTACATAACCCTTGAGCTGTTTGTCATACGCCAGGTTTTTCGGCGCGTGCTCGGTGATGTAGGTATTGATGTCCTTGGAGGCCTGCTGCCGGCTGATGCCGAAACTCTGCATCAGATGGCCGGTGGTCAGGCGGCCTTCCCACCAAGCGACGGTCTCGATCAGCTTGTAGCGCAGTGCCAGGTCCCAGCGTACCTGCTCGACAGTTTGCTTGCGTTTCATGACCTCTCCTGAGACAGAATGCCTGAGTGGCATATTGATTTTTGATTATGTGTAAAGTTTAAGGTCATGTCTATCTCAGGGTCTTGTCATGATCTTGACTTTTCGAGTTTTTCCGTCCGTGCAAGACATTTAGCCATTAAGCACCTTTGCTGTTGGGGCGATGCCATTTAAAGGTGATATCAAAAAGCTAGTTAAGGTGCGTGTCCCCGGCTGAGAACCGCTTCATTCAAGCTTTCCAATGTGCATGAGTAGTTTACCTGTATAAGTCTACATTCTAGATCTGTCGTTAAACGCTACATATATTTTCCTCGTCTTCAGGGCACATTGGCTCACTCAAGGAAAAGGAAATGGGTATGTGGGAAGTGATTGCGACAGGCGCAGTTGTAGTGATGGGCATCATTCTGCTGGTGCTGCTGTATCAGAGCTTGAGGCTGCACGAGCTGTGGAAGATGGGGCTTGCCTGCCAGAAGAACGCACGTTGGGCGCAGATCTGGGAGGCAGAGAACCGCGAGTTGCGCTCGGCGCTGCGCGCAGAGCAGGCGCAGATCGAGCAACTGCAGAGGAAACTGGTGATCTTGCAGGAATTGATCCCGGTGCAACCCGGCACCTGCTAGGCATTCAGCCTGTGCTGAACGGGAGGCTTCAGTGGTGGACGAAGGTGACCGGCGTGGGTCCCTTCGCCACGGACCAAGGGTTCGTTACGCTTTCGAAGTGCTGCTTACTCGCCGCCGCTTTCAGCCGAATCCAGTTCAGCCAATGCCGCCGCATTGTTCTTGAACGCCGCGGCAAACACCGCCCTGTTCTTGGCCATGAAGATGCTTGCCTCTTCGGCAATGTTTTCATCCAGCCCAGGTACATGTTTCACCAGAACCTGAGTAAGCACCTCGGCCAGTTCCAGCATCTGGTCATGGGCGTCTGCGAGTTTGCGGTCCAAGAACGTGGTCTCCAAATCGCGCGTGCTGCGGTAAAGAATCTCAACAGCCATACGAGGCCTCTCGGTCAGTGGTAGCAGGGCTGCGGTCGTGCGCCTTCTGCTTTGCGGTTCAGTTGCTATCCAGGCAGTCAGGCAGAATGCCGTCACCGAATACTGTATCGATGTACAGTAATGGCAAGGCGGTCATTTCGCAACCAGAAATTGTAGCCGTGCTGAAATTGCGTGCCGCCCGTGCCTTGCGGCAATCGGTCGCCTTCCAAGGCTAGGGCCTGGCCCTTTAACTGCATGGCACAAGCGTCACAGGGGTGACGCATCATCCTTCATGTCGTATCGGGGAATCGCACATCGTGGACATCAAATGGGCAGAAAAACTGCGCAAGGGCCTGCACGGCTCGGCCGACTCGCTGGGCAACCTGTGTGTGGAAGCGTTCCACTACCTGGCGCTGTTCGGCATTGGCGCAATTACCGCCTATGCGGCGGTGGTCACCTTCCTGGACATGCTCGGCAACGGCGGGGTCAGCGTCGATGACATCCTGCTGCTGTTCATCTACCTGGAGCTCGGGGCGATGGTCGGTATCTACTTCAAGACCAACCACATGCCGATCCGCTTCCTGTTGTATGTAGCGATCACCGCGCTGACGCGCCTGCTGATCGGCGATGTTTCGCACCACAAGGCGCCGGACGAAGGGCTGCTGTACGTGTGTGGGGGCATCCTGCTGCTGGCGTTCTCGATTCTGGTGGTGCGCTACGCCTCGTACCGTTACCCCTCGACCAAGGCGCTGGACGCCAACGGCAAGGAATTGAAGGAAATGGAGGAGGGCAAGTAGGGGCTAGATATCTGTTGCCATTGCCTGGCTCTGGCGCGGTTGAATCATCGCAGGCGTCGGCAGGGAAGTCGTGACACGGGGTCGCGAACCAGAGGCGCCAAGCGGGGGATTCACATGAAGCTGAACATAGAAGCTGTCCATGCTCACCTGAAGCAAGCATCCGGGCTTGACCCCGATGAGGTGCATGTCACCGAAGTGGGGGATGTCATCAACCTGGACGTGGTCAATAGCCGCACCCTGGTCGAAGAGTCATTGCACTGGCTCAAGCGGGGCGAAGAGCCGACCTATGATCCGGGCCTGTTCGGCCTGTTTCACCAGCCGGGCACTTTTGACAGCGCACACCGAGTCGGCACCTGGCGCCTGCAGGACCTGGAGAAGCAGATCGGCAAGCTGTTGCAACTTGTGTGACCGTCAATTGGCCACGCCAGCGGCCTTGAACCAACGGGCATCCTGACGCGCATCACCCGTCAGGGCGGCCAGAACCTGCAACGGGTTCTGCCCGAGCTCGATGGCCAGGCCCAGGCGGATGCTGTCGATGACCCGCTGCAGTCGCACCGGGTCGTTGCGCTGGGCCTGGCTGATCAGCCGTTTGGCAACCACGCCGGCGTCGTCTGAAAGGGTCAGCATGATGCTGCCGTCCAGCCGTTCGATACTCAGGTTGACCCGGTACTCGGGAGCGAAAGCGGCGCTGATCTGTTCGAATGGGTTGTTCATGGTTGGGGTCTGCAATGAATGGCTGCAGAAGTTGACCGGCTGACCCTCAGGTTGGTTCAGGCCCATTGATCGGCGCAAACGAAAACGCCCGGCACAGGCCGGGCGTTGTTGTTCAGAGTGCGGATCAGGCTTCAGGATCGCTCAGTTCCAGTGCGCCGCGCTTGCTGCGCAGCTTGCCGTAGAAGTGCTCCAGCGCATTGTTCAGCTTGCTGGCGGCACCATCGACTGCCTGGTCCAGCGAGGTGGCGGTGTGGGTCACGGAAATCGGCTGATGGCCTTTCGGGCGAGCCTCCAACTGGCAGCGTTTGTCATGCGGGCCGGGCCTGGCGCCGTTCTCGTCGCGCAGATGCACCTCGATGCGGGTAAGGTCGTCATCAAAGCGTTCGAGGGTGGCTTCCAGCGTACTGCGGACCCACTCGTTAAGACGGATGTTGCCTTCGATATGGTTGCTGCTGTTGACCTGGATTTGCATGATTCCAATCCTTATTCAGCTTGCTCGCATGGAGGCGTGCCTAGGCCCTTGAGGGCCTTGGTATTTCTGCGCCTCTTGACTCTAAGGTCAGGCAACGGCGAAGCGATTACAACCCCTTTCCGAAAATAAATTTCCTGTTGCAAATTCGCCAGCGGGGGCTGCTTTGCAGCCCGTCGCCGGCAAGCACGGCTCCCACACCTCCAGGGTGTTGCCTCAGAATGCCACCGAGGTCTGCACGTACAAGGTCCGCGGCTCACCCACGTACTTGCCCTTGTTGTTGTCGTCGAACGAGCGCGTGTAATACTCGCGGTTGAAGAGGTTCTTTACCCCCACGGCCAGCTTCAGGTTAGACAGCGGCGGGCCGAAGTCGTAGCCGGCGCGGGTGCTGACCAGCATGTAACCCGGTATGCGCCCAGTGCTGCCATCGGCGCTTTCAGCGTGGGTGTTGGCGTTGTCGGCGTACTGGCTGCTCTGGAAACTGCCATCCAGGTTCAACTGCCAGGGCCCTTCGGTGTAACTCACGCCCAGGTTGCCTTTGTGTCGTGACGAGAACGGCACCTGATTGCCCTTGTTCGGGCCATCTTCGCGGATGGTTGCGTCAACGAAGGCATAGCTGGCGTGCACGTCGAAACCGGCCTGTGCCGGGCTCAGGCCATCGAGTGCATAGCGTACGCTGGTCTCGACGCCTTGGTGGCGGGTCTCGCCACGGGCGATCACCGAATCGTTGGTCTGGTTGCTCTCGTACTGGTTATCGAAATTGATCAGGAAAACGCCGATCTCGGCCTGCAGGTCGCCGTTGTCATAGCGGGTACCGAGCTCCCAGGTGCGTGCTTTTTCCGGTTTCACTTCGCCACTACTCACATGGTTGGGCATCTGGCCTAGCGCTTGACCGTAGCCAGCGAAATGCCCAGCTCGCGGGCAATCGCTGTCTGGCCCAGGCCATCGACCTGAGCCCGCAGGACCACGCGTTTCACCAGCGCTGGCAGGCCATCGAGCAAGCGGTCGAGCTCCAGCAGGGTCTCGAAGACGCCTCGGCAATCCTCTGACCGCGGGTGTCTCAGTCTTTGCTTATGAGAATTGAAATCATTATTATTGCAGCCCCATTCCCCGGACATACGTCATGAAGCGCAGCGCCGCCGGACTCCCTCACAGCTACCGCCTGGCCGTGGTGTCACGCAGCCTGGCCGCCTTGCTGGGCGGCTATCTGCTGGCGTCGCTGCTGAGTGTCTGCCTTGCCCTGTTGCTGCCATTGCCCCAGGTCGACGCCACGCTGACCGGCCTGATGCTCTCGTTCGTGTTCTACCTGCTGGCCTTCATCTGGTGCTTCGCCTGCCGCAGCGCCTGGCGCGCCTGGCTTGGCGTGTTGCTGCCAAGCCTGGTACTGGGCCTGCTCGGCGGGTTCGCCTACTGGATGAAAAACCCATGAAGGAAGGCTTCCGTCAGGCCATGGCCTGGCTGCACACCTGGACCGGCCTGATCTTTGGCTGGTTGCTGTTCGCCATCTTCCTTACCGGCACCCTGTCTTATTTCAAGGAAGAAGTCAGCCACTGGGCGCAGCCAGAAGTGCGCCGCCATGCACTCGACCCGGTGGCCAGCCTGGGGCTGGCCCAGCGCTATCTGGAAAGCAACGCCGCGCATTCGGGCAGCTGGATGATTCGCCTGCCCAGCGAGCGCGACGCTGCCTTGAACGTGGGCTGGCGCGACCCTGAAGGCGGGCGTCGGGGCTTTGTCAGAAAAGACCTGGACGCGCAGAGCGGGCAGCCGGTCCAGGCGCGTGACAGCCGTGGCGGCGAGTTCTTCTACCGCTTCCATTTCGAGCTGCAGATGCCGTACCCATGGGGCCGCTGGCTGTCCACCCTGTGCGCATTCATCATGCTGCTGGGGCTGGTCACCGGGATCATCACCCACAAGAAGATCTTCAAGGAGTTCTTCACCTTCCGCCCCGGCAAGGGCCAGCGCTCGTGGCTGGACGGCCACAACGCCATCGGCGTGCTGGTGCTGCCGTTCCATCTGATGATCAGCTACAGCAGCCTGGTGCTGTTCATGTACATGGTCATGCCGGCCGGCATCATGGCCAGCTACGGCGATACCAGCGGGTATTTCAATGACCTGTTCGGCCGCGACGAGGCCCCGAAGGTGGCCAATGTGGCCACGCCACTGGTGCCGCTGGCGAGCCTCTATGCCAAGGTCCAGGAGCAGGTGCCTGGCGCGCGCATGGGCTTCATCCAGGTACAGAACGCGGGTGATCGCAATGCCCGTGTCACCTTCACCCAGTCATCGGCCGACAATGTCCCCTACAAGCGCAGTGCCAACTGGACCTTCGAGGGTGCCACGGGCGAGCTGCTGAAACAGGGCGCGCCGGAAAGCGCCACGATGATGACCTCGTTCAGTTTCGCTGGCCTGCACATGGGCAACTACGCCGGGCCCTGGCTGCGCTGGTTGTACTTTGCCTTCGGGCTTGGAGGCACTGCGGTGATTGGCACCGGCCTGGTGATGTGGCTGGGCAAGCGCCAGCTCAAGCATGCCAAGTGCGAACGCCTGCCGGGCGAACTGCGCCTGGTCGAAGTGCTGAACATCGCCAGCATGAGTGGCCTGATCCTGGCCGTGGCCGGGTTCTTCTGGGCCAACCGGCTGTTGCCCGTCGCCCTGCAAGGGCGCGCTGACTGGGAAGTGAACACGTTCTTCCTGGTCTGGCTGGCGTCGTTGCTGCATGCCGTGCTGCGCCCGGGGCGCAAGGCCTGGGGTGAGCAGCTGGCGCTGGGCGCAGGGGCCTTTGCCTTGTTGCCACTGCTCAACGCCCTGAGCACCGGCCAAGGGCTGAACGCCTCTGTGCCTGCTGGTGACTGGGCCATGGCCGGGTTCGACCTCACCGCCCTGGCGTGCGGGCTGTTCCTGGCCTGGGCTGCGAGCAAGATGCTGCGCCCGCCAAAGCCCGCCGCAAAACGCGCGCCGAAGGCGGCCAAGGTTTCGTCTGAAAGGGTCGAGGTGCACTGATGCTGAGCGTTGCCCTGATCGGTTTCGCAGGTTTCGCCGCGCTGTGCCTGGCGATGGAAAAGCACTTCGGCGAGCTGCTCAAGCGCAAGCCTGGCCCGGGCCAGCTGCGCGGGTTGCGCATCGGCGGCTGGCTGTTGCTGATGCTGTCGCTGGTACTCGCCGTTCACTGGCGTGGCTGGGCGCATGGCCTGGTGGAGTGGATTGCATTGCTGATGGCGGGCGTTACCTTGTGGGTGTTCGGTTTGCCGTACATGCCGCGGCTGTTGCTGGGCCTTGCGGCTGTCAGCCTGGTGCTTGGCCCGCTGTTGACGGTGTTGGCCGGGTGATGCCTTGACTGAACCCGATAGCGAAAGCACGCGGGCGCGTTTCGTCCAGGTGTTCCTGGCCCAGCGTGCGCGCATGGAGGCCCTGGTCAGCCGCCGGGTAGGCTGCCGTGCCACGGCCTCGGACCTGGTGCAGGAGCTGTTCCTGCGCTTCTGGCGCCGGCCCGACTTCAAGGTCGAAGCGCTCGACACCTACCTGTTGCGCTGTGCCGGTAACCTGGCCATCGACCATTTACGCAGTGAAGGCAGCCGCGAGCGCGTCGCCGAAGCATCACTGCAGGTGGATGAAGATGGCCTGGTGCAGGCGCCAGAGCAAGCCGTGCAAATCGATCATGACCTGCAGCGCATCGAAACCGCCCTGCGTGCCCTGCCGGAGCGTACCCGGCAGATCTTTCTGCTCAATCGTATCCACGGCTGCAAGTACGGCGAAATCGCCAAAGCCATGCAGCTTTCCCAGAGTGCCGTGGAAAAGCATATGATGCGCGCCCTCGAAGCGTGCAAGGCCAGTGTTGCCGAGCCCGCGATCTTCACTCGCAGGCCTGGGAGCGCCCGCCGATGAGCCATCCAGACCTGATCACCGCTGCCCAGTCCGAGGCTGCCTTGCAGTGGTTGATGCGCATCAACGAGCAGCCGGAAGCCGCCAGCAGTGCTGAGTTCAAGCGCTGGTTGCTGGCTGACCCCAGGCATCGCGAAGCCTACGCCGAGGCCCAGCTGTTGTGGCAGCTCAGCGAAGCACCGGCAGCGCGCGTGGCCGAGGCAGAAGATGCGGCCTTGCAACGCTACTTGCTGGCCATGGCCAAGCCACCCGGCCAAGGGCATTGGCGGCGCGCCGGCATGGCGTTGGCAGCCGCGTGCCTGGTGCTGGCTGTCAGTGTGGCGGGTGGCTGGCGCCCGAGCGACTGGTTGCTGGACTTGCAAGCCGACTTCAGCAGCCGTGATGCGCTGCGCCAGGTGACCCTGGCAGACCAGTCGCAGGTGACCCTGGATGCTGGCAGCGCCATCGCCGTCGACTTCCAGCAAGGTGAACGCCGCGTGCGCCTGTTGCATGGCGCAGCGTTCTTCCAGGTTACCCACACGGGGCAGCCATTCGTGGTGGAGGCTGCTGGCGGCGAAGTCCGGGTGCTGGGTACGCAGTTCGAAGTGCGTGACCAAGGGCAGGGCGCGCAGGTCATTGTGCGCAGCGGGCGGGTAGCGGTTGTACCGGCGGTGGGGCAGGCAGGCCAGGTACTGACAGCCAACCAGCAGCTGGCCTATGCCGACGGGCATGCCGGCGAGCTGTCGAGTGTGGACAGCGAAAGCCGGCTGGCCTGGCGCCAGGGCTGGCTGAATTATTACCAGGTGCCGCTGGCGCAGGTGGTGGCAGACCTGCGCCGTTACTACCCGGGGCGTATCGTCTTGCTCGACGGCGAGTTGGGGCAGCGCAAGGTCAGCGGTAGCTTCCCGGCGGATGAGCCGCTGCTGGCATTGGATTCGTTGGGCAAAGTGCTCGGGTTTTCTCGACAGACCTTGCTCGGGCGCTTGACCGTCATTCGGTAGTCGCCTGTACCCGAAAGCGGTGCAGAAAATAAATTGCGAAAGCGGATGAGGTAACAGCAGGTGGCATCCGTGTAATGAGTGGAAGTGCGATTCATTCGCAGTAATAGCCCTCTCACAGGTCAGCGTCCATGAAGTTCACCCCACGTTGCGTTCCCCTCTGGCTCGGCCTTTCAGCGTGCTCGGCCATCACCGCGGCCCCTGGCCTCATGGCTGCCGAGCAACTTCAACTGCACGCATTCGCCCAGCCCAGCCAGCCGCTGGCGCAAGCCCTGAATGCCTTCAGCCGTGCCACTGGCCAGAGCGTCGTCTACACCCTCGAACTGCCCAGTGTGCAGGCCCCGGCCCTCAACGGCTCGTTCAGTGCCGAACAAGCTCTGCAGCTGCTGCTGGGCAACACCGGGCTGGCCTGGCGCCGCCTCGACGCGCGCACCCTGACGCTCGAACCCGTGGATACTTCCGGCGCCCTCAACCTGCAGGCCACCACAGTGACCTCGCAAATGGACAGCTACAGCTATCAGCCGCCAGCCAGCGCTTCGATCATGCGCGGTCAGGGGCCGTCCCAGGACATCCCCCAGGCGATCAACGTGGTGCCGGCCCAGGTGATCCGCGACCAGGCCCCGCGCAACCTCGACGACGCCCTGGCCAACGTTAGCGGCATCACCCAAGGCAACAACTTTGGCGGCACCTCAGACACCGTGATGAAGCGTGGCTTTGGTGACAACCGCGATGGCTCGATCATGCGCGATGGCATGCCGCTGGTGCAGGGCCGCAGCCTCAATGCCAGCACCGAGCGGGTCGAAGTGCTCAAGGGCCCTGCCTCACTGCTATACGGCATCCAGGACCCGGGCGGGGTCATCAACGTGGTCAGCAAGCGCCCGCAACTGCAGCAGTACAACGCCCTGACCGTGCGCGGCTCCACTTACGGCAGCGGCAAGAACGGCAGCGGTGGCGGGTTCGACAGTACCGGCGCGCTGGGTGACAGCAACTTCGCCTACCGCCTGATCGTCGATCACGAGGACGAGGACTACTGGCGCAACTTCGGCGTGCACCGCGAGTCGCTGGTGGCGCCGTCGCTGGCCTGGCTTGGCGAAGACACCCAGGTGGTGCTGGCCTATGAGCACCGTGAATTCCTTTACCCGTTCGACCGTGGCACGGCGTTCGGCAGCAACGGCCACCCTCTGGACATTCCTGCTACCCGGCGGCTGGACGAGCCATTCAACGACATGGAAGGGCGTTCCGACCTGTATCGCCTGGAAGTCGATCACCAACTGGCCGACGACTGGAAGCTGCACTTCGGTTACAGCTTCAACCGCGAGACCTACGATGCCAGCCAGGTTCGCGTTACCGGTGTGAACGAAGCCAAGGGCACGTTGACGCGCAGCATCGACGGCACGCACAACGCCATGAGCCGCGACCAGTTCGCTACCTTGAGCCTCAATGGCAATGTCGAACTGGCTGGCATGCAGAACGACCTGCTGTTCGGCATCGACCATGAAGACCGCAAGATCTTTCGCGGCGACCTGATCCGTCAGACTTCTCGGTCCACTTTCAGCTACGTGAACCCGATCTACGGCCAGGAAGTGGAGGGCACTGCAGTGCGTGCCAGCGACAGCGACCAGACCGACAAGCTGCGCACCGATGCCTTGTTCGTGCAGGACGCGTTGCACCTGGACGAGCACTGGATCCTGGTGGCAGGCGCGCGTTATCAGCAATACGACCAGTACGCCGGCCGCGGCCGCCCGTTCAAGGCCAACACCGACGCCAGTGGCCAGGCTTGGGTGCCCCATGCGGGCATCGTCTACAAGGTCGATGACCAGTTGTCGTTCTATGGCAGCTACAGCGAGTCGTTCAAGCCCAATTCCAGCATTGCCCCGCTGACCGGGGGCGTGGTGCTGGATTCGTCGGTGGCGCCGGAAGAGGGCAAGTCCTGGGAACTGGGCGCCAAGCTGGACATGCCGGGCAGCCTCACCGGTACCCTGGCGCTGTTCGACATCACCAAGCGCAACGTGCTGGTCGCCAACTTTGACAGTGGCACCGGTGAGACGGTCTACAGCAACGCAGGTGAAGTCAGCTCGCGCGGTGTCGAACTCGACCTGACCGGGCAGCTTAGTGAGCGTTGGAGCCTTATCGGCAGTTATGCCTTTACCGATGCCAAGGTGACCAAGGATCCCGACCTGCAAGGCAACCGCCTGCAGAACGTGGCCCGGCATACCGGTTCGCTGTCGGCGGTGTATGACTTTGGCAGCCTGTTCGGTGGCGATCGCCTGCGCTTCGGCGCCGGGGCGCGCTATGTGGGGGAACGGCCGGGGAACTCGACCAATACCTTCGACCTGCCGAGCTACACCGTGGCCGATGCGTTCGCCACCTATGAGACCAAGCTGGACGAGCACAACGTGCGCCTGCAGTTGAACGTGAAGAACCTGTTCGACAAGGTCTACTACAGCTCGGCGGTGAACCAGTATTTCGTCGCCATTGGTGATGCGCGGCAGGTGAGCCTGTCCAGCACCTTCGAGTTCTGAGCCTTAATTGCCGGGGCCGCTTCGCGGCCCATCGCCGGCAAGCGCGGCTCCCACAAGGATCGCGCCAGTTTTAAGAAATTGAGCAAGACAGCGGCTTCAGCCACGAATGGCCGAACGGTACTCTCCAGGTGTTGCGCCCATCGCCTGGCGGAAGCGGTTGCTGAAGTGGCTGGCACTGGCGAACCCGCACGACAGTGCCACCTGGCCCAAGGGCAGCTCGCCCAGGCGCAACAGCTGGCAGGCCCGATGCAGCCGTCGCGCCAGCAGGTATTGATGTGGCGGCAATCCGAAACTGGCGCGGAACATGCGCGCAAAGTGGTATTCGGACAAATTGCAGCGCAATGCCAGTTCGCCCAGGGTGATGGGCTGGTCCAGGTGCGCTTCCATGTAGTCGACCAGCTGCCGGCGCAGGTTCGGCGCCAGCCCGCCTTTCAGGCGCAGGCCATTGCGTACCCCGACCTGGCCAAGCAGTGCATGGTCGACAATCTCATGCGCCAGGCTGCTGGCCAGCAGGCGCTCACCGGGCTCGTCCCAGTTCAGGCGGATCAGCTGGCGAAAGCGTGTGGCCTGCTGCGGATCGTCCAGAAAGGTCGCTTCCTGCAACTGCAGCTCACGTGGTTCCCGGTCGAGCAGGCGCACGCAACCCAGGGCGAACTGCGCCTCGCTGACATACAGGTGCGCCAGGCGGATTGCCCCGTTCACCACCCAGTTCGACTCGTGCCCTGCCGGCATGATGCACAACTTGCCCGGCGCGCCCTTGTCGGCCGGGCGCTGGCGGCGGAAGGTGCCGGTGCCGTCGGCGATGTAGCACGACAGCGTGTGATGGCTTGGTGCCTGATAGTCGCGGGCGTCGTCGCGGTTGCTCCACAACGCCGCCGCCAGCCCGTCGCCCAGCTGCGCGCTCAGCTCCAGCCGGGCGTTTGGCGAGGCGTGCATGGCGTTGAACACTTGCAACTGGGTGAGTGGGGTCATGGCGCAATCCTCTTGCCAGCCATCCTACTGCCACTTGGGCTGGCGTACAGCTACCTGCAGGACAAAAGCGCAAGTTTGTGCAAGCGGGTAAACACCGATCGGCGAACACTGGTGATCCCTGTGGGAGCGGGCTTGCCCGCGAAAAGCCAGATACCGATATCGAAAGGCCCAAGGAACCGCCGCCATGAACCTGTCCCTTTACCTGCTCACCGTCCTGATCTGGGGCACCACCTGGATCGCCCTGAAACTGCAATTGGGCGTGGTCGCCATCCCGGTGTCGATCGTCTACCGCTTCGCCCTGGCCGGGTTGATCCTGTTCGCCATGCTCCTGCTCACCCGCCGCCTGCAGCCGATGGGCCGGCGTGGCCACCTGATCTGCCTGGCCCAGGGACTGTGCCTGTTCTGCGTCAACTTCATGTGCTTCCTCACCGCCAGTCAGTGGGTTGCCAGTGGCCTGATCGCCGTGGTGTTCTCGACCGCCACCTTGTGGAATGCCCTCAACGCCCGGGT
This sequence comes from Pseudomonas sp. NBRC 111123, assembly GCF_001320205.1. NCBI lineage: Bacteria > Pseudomonadati > Pseudomonadota > Gammaproteobacteria > Pseudomonadales > Pseudomonadaceae > Pseudomonas > Pseudomonas sp. NBRC 111123. Next base: position 47,275 of record NZ_BCAZ01000019.1, on the reverse strand, counting down.
CTTCTTCGGCCAGAAGATCGCCAGCAATGTCCTCGGTGGCGGTGCGCTTGGCTTGCTCGGCCTGGGCCTGCTGTTCTGGCCCGAGCTTTCGCACCACTCGGCCAGCCGTGAAACCCTCTACGGGCTGGGCCTGGCTCTGCTCGGCACACTGTGCTTCTCGGCCGGCAACATGCTCTCGAGCATGCAGCAGAAGGCCGGGCTCAAGCCCATGACCACCAATGCCTGGGGCATGGTCTATGGTGCGTCGATGCTGGCGGTGTACTGCCTGGTCAGCGGTATCCCGTTCGCCATGGAATGGAACGCCCGCTACATCGGCTCGTTGCTGTACCTGGTCATCCCTGGCTCGGTGATCGGCTTTACCGCTTACCTGACCCTGGTCGGGCGCATGGGGCCGGAGCGGGCGGCATACTGCACCGTGCTGTTTCCGCTGGTGGCGCTGAACGTGTCGGCCTTTGCCGAAGGCTATCAGTGGACGACACCGGCGCTGCTGGGGCTGGTGGCGGTGATGGTGGGGAATGTGCTGGTGTTTCGCAAGCCTGCACGTCCACAGGGTGTGGCCTTGGCGCGTTAGCGCAGTTTTGCAACTGGCAAAAATGTCAGATGTGCATTCGGGCAGTCTGACTAGACTTCGCCGTGTATCCCTGGGGGGAACCGACGATGTCATGGAACACGCCGCTGACGGGCACACAACGCTGGTTACTGTGCTCAGCCGCTTTGCTGTTGCAGATTGTGCCGCTGCTGATGGCGGACTTGCCGGCACTTGACGACTACGCGCGCCAGCAACTGGCGCGTAATGACTGGGAGGCGGTCGGTCGCCCGCTGGCAGTGACAATGCATATGCTGTTCAGCTTCGGGGCTGATGCGGTGAACGTCTACCCGTTGCCGCTGATAGTGGCGACCCTCGTCGCCGCACATGCGCTGGCGTGCCTTGCCAGGCACTGGTTCGGGTTACCAACGGCCAGTGCGGTACTGGTGGTGCTGCCCTTGTGGATGCAGCCCATGTTCCTGCAGAACTTGTCCTACCAGTACGATAGCGCGTCCATGGCGCTGGCGCTGGTTCTCAGTGTCTGGGCGATCATTCTGGGCCGCGCGTGGCCGGCTCGGTTTCTGCTCGGCAGCCTTCTTGTGGCGCTGGGGGCTGCACTTTATCAGCCGACCGTGAACGTTTTTGCAGGCTTGTGCTGCATCGAGGTGATGCGTCAGGTCATGGATGGCCATCGGCTGGCGAGGATTTGCCGATACGCCGCCTTGCGCTTGGGCCAGCTGCTGGTGGGGTGTGGTTTCTATTACTTCACCTGCAACTGGATGGTGCTCCGTGGGCGCGCGGAGTTGCTCGCGGTCGATGACCACTGTCCGGCGGCCATCTTGCGACACCTTGCGGCCACGGCAGAGGTGGTCAACTTGCTGATCACGCCCTGGATATTCTGGGGGGCCATTGGCCTGGGCATACTGGCGCTCGGAGGGCTGGGCAGGCAAATCCGAATCGTCTGGTTGCAGCCCTACGGTGCGGGTGAACGCTTGGGGCTGGTGGCGTTCCTGCTGCTGCCGATGGCGCTGCTGGTGCTGTGTGTACCTGGCGTGATGCTGGTGCTAAGGGATTTTTCCCCTGACCCGCGCGCGTTGATGGGCCTCGGTGCTGTCCTGGCCCTGTTGCTGTACTTAGTACACGATGCATTGTCTGCTCTACCGCGCTTGCGTTTGGGAGTGCTGGTGCTGACGGCGGTGGCCATGCTGTCTGTATCGTTTGCCTATGGCCGAGTTCTGCTGTGGCAAAAAACCTTGCTTCAGTCTGTGAGTCAGTCGGTGGCGCATGACCTGTCATCGTTGCCTGCCAGGCAGTACTACCTGCTCGATTACTGGCAAGCCAGGCTTTGGTTGCCAGCGGCCAAAGGGACGCTGCGCAACTTGCCGGTGCTGGAGCGGATCAACCCTAACAATTTCGTGATGTTGCCGGAGATGCTGCCGCTGGTCGGTATCGACCAGCTTCATACCTTTTACCAGCCGCCACCGCTCAGTCGCGAACAGGTATTGGCTGCCAGCCCGTCACCGCAGTTGGTCAGACAACTGTATGACATCCATTTGCTGGGCGACGCTGCCTATGTGTTGTTCAAGGTGCCACCTGCGCCTGCCGGAGGGCATTGAACATGCGTCGATTCGCTCGCTACGGGCTGGTCGGCATCGGCAACACGCTGGTGCACTGGGGGGTGTTCCTGTCGCTGCACCTTGCACTTGGGCTGAGCCAGGCGCAGAGCAACTTCTCAGCCTTCGTAGTGGCATCGAGCCTGTCATACCTGGTCAATGCTCGCTACACCTTTGCAGTCAGGCCGACAGGGCGGGGGTACATCATTTTTCTCTTTGGAATGGGCAGCTTCAGCCTTGTGCTGGGGGCCGTTGCGGATTGGGCAGACCTGTGGCCTGGCGTGATATTGCTGACATTTTCGGCAGCCAGCCTGGTAGTGGGGTATTGCTTTACACGCGGGGTGGTTTTCAGAACGAGGGCGCCATGAACATTACTCTGATCGTGCCGGTGTACAACGAGCAGGACACTCTGCAACGCTTCTATCATGCGGTGCGCAATGAGCCGACGCTACAGGGCGTGACGGTGGAGATCCTGTTCGTCAACGACGGCAGCAGCGATGCCAGCGAAGACATCTGCGCGGAGCTGGCAGCGCGGGACGAGTGGGTCACAGTGATCAATTTTTCGCGCAATTTCGGCAAGGAGTCGGCGTTGTTCGCTGGCCTTGAATATGCCGAAGGCGATGCCATGGTGCCGATCGATGTCGATCTGCAAGACCCTATCGACGTCATTGCGCAGATGCTCACGCTTTGGCAGGAGGGCGCCGACGTGGTGCTGGCCAAGCGCCGCAGCCGGGCCGCCGACACGCCGCTCAAGCGCTGGAGCGCGCGCTTCTACTACCGCCTGCACAATCGCATCGCCTCGACCCCTATCGAAGAAAACGTGGGCGATTTCCGCCTGCTCGACCGCAAGGTGGTGACCGCGATCCGGCAGTTGCCCGAGCAGCAGCTGTTCATGAAGGGCGTGCTGTCGTGGGTGGGCTTTCGCACCGCGATCGTCGAATACGACCGGCCGGAACGTGCGGCGGGCAACAGCAAGTTCAGTTTCTGGCGTTTGTGGAACCTGGCACTGGACGGCATCACCTCGTTCAGCACCGTGCCGTTGCGGCTGTGGAGCTACGTGGGCGCAGGGGTGTCACTGTTCGCCTTTGCCTTTGCCGTGTACATGCTGGTCGACAAGATGCTGCACGGCAATGATGTGCCGGGCTATCCCTCGATGATGACGGCGATCTTGTTTCTTGGCGGGGTGCAGCTGATCGGCATCGGCATACTGGGGGAGTATGTCGGGCGGGTCTACCAGGAAACCAAGCATCGGCCGCGGTATGTGGTGCGCAAGGTACTGGGCAGGCGGCGGCAGCCTAGATGAAATGTGTTGCCTGTACCGGCCGCCCCCACAGGTAGCACGCGGTCCCTGTAGGAGCGGCTTCAGCCGTGAACAGGCCGGTACAGGCGCTAGCGCATTGTCAGCCCTTCCACACCTGCGGGTTCACCAGGTCCCGCGGTCGCTCACCGAGCAACGCCGCACGCAGGTTTTCCATCGCCCGGTTGGCCATGGCCTCACGGGTTTCGGCCGTTGCCGAGCCGATGTGCGGCAAGGTCAGCGCGTTGGGCAGCTTGAACAGCGGCGATTCGCTCAGCGGCTCTTTCTCGTACACATCAAGGCCGGCGCCACGAATGCTGCCGTTCTGCAACGCTTCGATCAGCGCCGTTTCGTCGACCACCGGGCCCCGGGCGATGTTGATCAGGAACGCGCTCGGTTTCATCAGCTTCAATTCACGGGCGCCGATCAGCTTGCGCGTGGCATCGGACAGCGGCACCACCAGGCAGACGAAGTCGGACTCGGCCAGCAACTGGTCGAGGCTGCGGTATTGGGCGCCCAGTTCCTGCTCCAGCGCAGCCTTGCGGCTGTTGCCGGCATACAGGACCGACATGTTGAAGCCGAAGCGGCCACGCCGGGCGATAGCCGCGCCGATGTTGCCCAGGCCGACGATGCCCAGTGTCTTGCCATGCACATCGCTACCGAAGTGCATCGGTGCGACCGTGGCCTGCCAGTTGCCAGCCTTGGTCCAGGCGTCGAGCTCGGCGGTGCGGCGGGCGCAGCCCATGATCAGCGAGAAGCCAAGGTCCGCGGTGCTTTCGGTGAGCACGTCGGGGGTGTTGGTAAGGGCGATACCACGCTCGTTGAAATAGTCGACGTCGTAGTTGTCGTAGCCGACCGAGACGCTGGACACCACTTCGAGCTTGCCCGCGCCTTCGAGTTGCGCGCGGCCGAGCTTGCGGCCGGCACCGATCAGGCCGTGGGCCTCGGGTAGGGCCTCATTGAACTGGGCGCTGATGTCGCCGAGCTTGGGGTTCGGCACGATCACGTTGAAGTCTTGCTGCAGGCGCTCGGCCATGGCCGGGGTGATGCGGCTGAAGGCCAGGACGGTCTTTTTCATCGGGCAACTTCTCAGGGCGGTGGATGGGGTTGATTGGTTAGCAACCTACCATTGTCCACCGCCGCCGTGCAGCAGCTTTTTCAGTTGGCGATCAGCAGTTCATGGGTTTTCAGGTCGGCTTCATGGGCCGCCAGAATCTCTGGCAACGAGTTGCGCAGGTACTCGACCCAGGTCTTGATCTTGGCATCCAGGTACTGGCGCGAAGGGTAGATGGCATACAGGTTCAGCTCCTGCAGCCGGTACTCCGGCATCACCCGCACCAGGCTGCCGTCGCGCAAGCCATCGATCACCGAGTAGATCGGCAGCACGCCCATGCCCATGCCACTGCGGATTGCGGTTTTCATCGCATCCGCCGAGTTGACCTGGAACGGCGAGCTGGTGATGTTCACCAGTTCCTGGCCTTCCGGGCCGTCGAACAGCCATTTTTCCAGCGGGATCACCGGGCTGACCATGCGCAGGCAGGCGTGCTTGAGCAGGTCGACCGGCTTGTGCGCAAAACCGTGCTTGGCCACGTACTCGGGCGAGGCGCAGACAATGCTGTAGGTGATGCCCAGGCGCTGCGAGACGAAGCCCGAGTCCGGCAGCTCGGTGGCCAGCACGATGGACACGTCGTAGCCCTCGTCGAGCAGGTCGGGCACCCGGTTGGCCATGGTCAGGTCGAAGGTCACATCCGGGTGCGACTCGCGGTAGCGGGCGATGGCATCGACCACGAAGTGCTGGCCGACCCCGGTCATCGAATGCACCTTCAGCTGGCCGGCAGGCCGCGCATGGGCGTCGCTGGCTTCGGCTTCGGCCTCTTCGACGTAGGTGAGGATCTGTTCACAGCGCATCAGGTACCGCTTGCCCGCCTCGGTCAAGGCGATGCGCCGGGTCGTGCGGTTGAGCAGCCGGGTTTGCAGATGGGCTTCCAGGTTGGAGACCGCCCGCGACACGTTCGCGGTGGTCGTATCCAGTTGCGCCGCAGCAGCGGTAAAGCTGCCTAGCTGGGCTACGCAACTGAAAGCACGCATGTTTTGCAGGGTGTCCATGGGTCACTCTCAAGGTAGAGGACAAAATTGTGTCACGAAGTAACGCGAATGTGCGTTCGACCAAAGCCGGATTATCGCTGTTTCGGTAACAAAGATTCGCAGGAATATGCGCTTATCGCCAGTGCGGTGGCCCCCTAGAATTGCCCGGCCCCTCCACCTCTTCCTCGGGAAATCGCAGCTGTGCCGCGTCGCATCATCAGAACGCTTCAAGTGTTCAGTGCCTGTGCCCTTAGTCTCACCTTGAGCGGCTGTATCGGAACCTGGGGTATCGCCCCGCAAAGCAAGACCTTGCAAGCCAACACCTTGAGCACCGACGCGGCCATTCGCGAAGCGGCCAGCGACGCGCACTGGCCTGACCAGCGGTGGTGGCACGCCTATGGCGACCCGCAACTTGACCGTTGGATCGACCTGGCGGTAGCCGGTAGCCCAAGCCTGGCCATGGCGGCAGCGCGTGTGCGTGAAGCCAAAGCCATGGCCGGTGTGGTCGAGTCGGCGGAAAAGCTCCAGGTCAATGGTGATGCCACGCTCAAGCGGCACAACTGGCCCGAGGATCAGTTCTATGGCCCAGGCGCGCTGTCGGGTGCCAACACCTGGGACAACAATGCCGCCTTCGGCTTCAGCTACGCGCTGGACCTGTGGGGCCGTGAGCGCAATGCCAGCGAGCAGGCAGTGGACCAGGCCCACATGAGCGTGGCCGAGGCCCGCCAGGCCCAGCTGGAACTGCAGAACAACGTGGTACGTGCCTACATTCAGCTGAGCCTGCATTTCGCCCAGCGCGACATCGTCAAGGCCGAGCTTGAACAGCAAGAGCAAATCCTGGCCTTGGCCAAGCGTCGTTTGGACGGCGGCATCGGCACCCATTTCGAGGTCAGCCAGGCCGAGGCACCGCTGCCCGAAACCCATCGCCAACTCGACAGCCTTGACGAAGAAATCGCCCTGACCCGCAACCAGCTCGCGGCGCTGGCCGGTAAAGGCCCGGGGGAGGGCGCGCAGTTGCAGCGGCCGACCCTGGCGCTCGCGGCGCCGCTGAAGCTGCCATCGAACCTGCCTGCCGAACTGGTCGGCCAGCGCCCGGACGTGGTCGCCAGCCGCTGGCAGGTCGCGGCCCAGGCACGTGGCATCGATGTCGCCCACGCCGGGTTCTTCCCCAACGTCGACCTGGTCGGCAGCCTGGGCTTCATGGCCACCGGTGGTGGCCCGCTGGAGTTCCTGACCGGGCGCAAGTTCAACTACAACGTTGGCCCGGCGATCAGCCTGCCGATCTTCGACGGTGGCCGCCTGCGCTCGCAGCTGGGCGTTGCCTCGGCGGGCTATGACGTGGCGGTGGCGCGGTACAACCAGACCGTGGTCGGCGCGCTGAAGAACATTTCCGACCAGCTGATCCGCCGCGAGTCGATGAAGGAACAGTCGCATTTCGCCGCCGAGTCGGTGGCTGCTGCGCAGAAGACCTATGACATCGCCACGGTGGCCTTCCAGCGCGGCCTGACCGACTACCTCAATGTGCTCAATGCGCAGACTTTGCTGTTCCGCCAGCAGCAGGTGCAGCAGCAGGTGCAGGCCGCACGCCTGATCGCCCATGCCGAACTGGTTACCGCCCTGGGCGGCGGCCTGCAGGCCGGCCAGGACGTGCCGAAGGAAGAACGCCAGGCCGCGCCGAAAACCCCGGCCACCCTGGCCATTTTCGACAAGAAGCCGGATAACGCCGAATGAGCACTTCCAGTTTGCCCGTGCGCTGGCTGCAAAGCCTCGAATGGCGCCGGGGCTTCTTCGCCTGGGCGCGTACCGATGGGGTGACCTGGGTCTACATCTTCAAGGTGCTGGCGGCAGCGTTCATCACCCTGTGGCTGGCCATGCGCCTGGAACTGCCGCAACCGCGTACGGCGATGATCACCGTCTTCATCGTCATGCAGCCGCAGAGCGGGCATGTGTTCGCCAAGAGTTTCTATCGGGTGCTCGGCACCCTGGCTGGCTCGGCGATGATGGTCGCGCTGATCGCGATCTTCCCGCAGAACACCGAGCTGTTCCTGCCCAGCCTGGCGGTGTGGGTCGGCCTTTGCTCGGCCGGTGCCATGCGCTACCGCACCTTCCGCGCCTATGGCTTCGTCCTCGCCGGCTACACCGCGGCAATGATCGGCCTGCCAGTGCTGCAGCACCCTGACCAGGCGTTCATGGCGGCCGTATGGCGGGTGCTTGAAATTGCCCTGGGCATCCTGGTGTCGACGTTCGTCAGCGCCGCGATCCTGCCGCAGTCGGCCAGTGCCGCCATGCGCAACGCCCTGTACCAGCGCTTCGGTGTGTTTGCCGGGGTGGTGGTGGAAGCCCTGCGCGGTGATAGCCAGCGTGACCGTTTCGAGACCAGCAACGTGCGCTTCGTCGCCGAAGCGGTGGGGCTGGAGAGCCTGCGTAACGTCACCGCCTTCGAAGACCCGCACATGCGTCGACGCTCTGGCCGCCTGGTACGCATGAACAGTGAGTTCATGGCCATCACCACGCGCTTCAACGCCCTGCATCGCTTGCTGGAGCGCCTTCGCGCCCGCGGCCCGCTGCAGATCGTCGGTGCCATCGAGCCGGGGCTGAACACCTTGGTGGAGCTGTTGCAGCCCTATGTGGGCCGGGCGCTGACCGACGCCGATGCGCTGCGCCTGACCCTGGAACTGGCGGCCTACAAAGAGGGCCTGCAAGCTCAGGTGCGTGGCCTGCGTGCCGACTATGTAGCATCCTGCCCCAGCGAATCCGATCTGCTCGACTTCCATACCGCGTTCGAGCTGCTCTACCGCTTCGTCGACGAGATGTACAGCTACGCCGAAACCCACGCTTCGCTGGCCGCGCACAAGCACGAGCGCGAGCAGTGGGACGAGCCCTATGTGGCGCAGACCAGCTGGCTGGTGTCGCTGGCCGCCGGTGTGCGGGCGTCGGCGGTGCTGTTGCTGCTGGGTAGCTACTGGCTGATGAGCGACTGGCCCAGCGGCGCCATGATGACCCTGATCGCCACCGTCACCGTGGGCCTTTCGGCCGCCTCGCCAAACCCCAAGCGCATGTCGTTCCAGATGGCTTGCGGCACGGCGATCGGTGCCTTCATCGGTTTCTTCGAAACCTTCTTCGTCTTCCCCTGGATCGACGGCTTCCCGCTGCTGTGCATGGTCCTGGCCCCCGTCTTCGTGCTCGGTGCGTTTCTGTCGTCGCGGCCGGCGTACGCCGGTTACGGCATCGGCCTGCTGGTGTTCTTCGCCATCGGCTCGGTGCCGAACAACCTGACCGTCTACGACCCGTACAGCTTCATCAACGATTACATCGGCATGGTCATCGGCATGTTCGTCTGCGCCGCGGCGGGTGCGATCATCCTGCCGCCGAACAGCCGCTGGCTGTGGAGCCGCCTGGAGCAAGAGCTGCGCGAGCAGGTGCTGTTCGCCATCAGCGGGCGCCTGCGCGGCATCGGTTCGGCCTTCGAAAGCCGCACCCGTGACCTGCTGCACCAGGCCTATGGCTTGGCCGCCGGCAAGCCGCAGGTGCAGAGCCAGCTGATGGGCTGGATGTTCACCGTACTGGAGGTTGGCCACGCCGTCATCGAGTTGCGCAAGGAGCAGGCCCGCGCGCCGATCCACCCGGCCTACGCCGAATCGCAGCCGTGGCGCCAGGCCATTCGCGTCATGGGCCGCGCCCTGGCTCGCCTGTTCCTGCAGCCCAACGCCAGCAACCACGAGCGCGCCCTGGTCGCGGTGGACCACGCCATCGCCCGCGTGCAGGCCACCGACGAACCTTTTGCCCGGCACTTCGACACCTCGGTGCTGCGCCGCGCGCAGAGCTACCTGCACTTCATCCGTTCTTCCCTGCTGGACCCACAGTCGCCGCTGGCACCGGCGAAAGGATTGCACCATGTTCCGTGAAAGCATGCCCCGTGAGATCGCCTTCCATGGCGTGTACATGCCCACCATGACCCTGATGTTCCTGTTTGCCCTAGGCCTGGCCTGGGGCCTGGACCGGTTCATCGCCAGCCATGATGGCTACCGCTTCTTCTGGCATCCGGCGCTGCTGCGCCTGAGCCTGTTCGTCTGCCTGTTCGGCGCCCTGGCGCTGTCGCTCTACTGGTGAGAATCCTTCGATGAAAAAGTTCTTCAGCCTGATCGCCACCCTGCTGGTGCTGACCGCTGCCGTGGTGATTGGTCGCCAGTTGTGGTTGCACTACATGACCACGCCGTGGACCCGCGACGGCCGCGTGCGCGCCGACATCATCAACGTCGCCGCCGATGTGCCCGGTTATGTGGTGGACGTGCCGGTCAAGGACAACCAGCGGGTGAAGAAGGGCGACCTGCTGATCCAGATCGACCCCGAGCACTACCAGCTGGCGGTCGACCAGGCCAAGGCCCTGGTCGCTTCGCGCAAGGCCACCTGGGAAATGCGCAAGGTCAACGCCAAGCGCCGCGCCGACATGGACAACCTGGTGATCTCGAAGGAAAACCGCGACGACGCCAGCAACATCGCCAACTCCGCCCTTGCCGATTACCAGCAGGCCCAGGCAGCGCTGGCGGCGGCCGAGCTGAACCTCAAGCGCACCCATATCGTTGCTACGGTGGACGGTTACGTGACCAACCTGAACATCCACAAGGGCGACTATGCGCGCACCGGCGAAGCGGTGATGGCGGTGGTCGACGAGAACTCGTTCTGGGTGTACGGCTTCTTCGAGGAAACCAAGTTGCCGCACGTGAAAGTAGGCGACCAGGCCGAGCTGCAGATGATGAGTGGCGAACGCATCAAGGGGCACGTGGAGAGCATCGCCCGCGGCATCTACGACCGCGACAACCCACAGAGCCGCGAGCTGATCGCCGATGTGAACCCGACCTTCAACTGGGTGCGCCTGGCACAGCGGGTGCCGGTGCGGATTCATATCGATGAGGTGCCGGACGGGTTTGTGCTGGCGGCGGGGACGACCTGTACGGTGGTGGTAAAGCCAAATGAGAGCTAACCGGAACTGATGTTGGGCCTATCTCTGTCGTTAGGAATTGGACTACAGCGAGGTAGGAAGGGGATGTCATGAGCTGATTTAGCTCGCGCTGCACAATGCCTTTTCGTGTCGCCAGCAAGCGCGATGCGCAAAAGCAATGGCCCCGCGATGCGGGGCCATTGATACGTACCTAGGGTCATCACCAGCATGACCATCAGATCTTCTGGGAGAGGGCGACATAGGGCTGCACTGCGAATGCTAATACCGGATCGACGAGTTGACACACCAAGACTGGCTTAGCCGCTAGGATGCATTTCCTCAGGCAGGGTCGAACGGGTTGGCTGTTCCTTCGCTGGGTATTAGTAAGCCACCCCCACCAGCACCGGCACCTCGACCCGATCAATGACCTTGGCGCTGATGGACGGGTCCAGCAGCCGCCCCAACCGCGACAGGTGGCGGTGGCCCATGATGATCAACTCGCAGTTCAGTGCCTGTGCCTTGCTGACGATCGCCTCGACCGGCTGCCCGGCGACCATGCAGCCTTGGCTGCTGAAACCGGCCTGCTGCAACTGTTGTACGGCCTCGGCCACGGCGCGGTCGCCCAGGCGTTGCTCCTCGCAGGCGGCGGGATACTCCTCCAGTTCTTCAACGGTGTAGGGCGCAGGTTTGTCGTGCACGGCGAAGGTGGAGTCGATGGCCAGCAACACGTGCAGTTCGTGTTCGCCCGGGCGGCAGTAGCGGCGGGCGAGGGTGAGCAGGGCAGCGGAAGCGGGGGAGGCGTCGATGGCGATCAGGACGGGGCTGGGCATCTGGGATCCTTGTTTGCAGCTGGCTAAGGGGTTGCCTGTCCGGGCCTCTTCGCGGGCAAGCCCGCTCCCACAGGGAGTGCACAAAGTTGTGAGAATGTGAGGCTCCTGTGGAAGCGGGCTTGCCCGCGAAAGGGCCGGACCTGCCAATGCTTCATTTAAGGCCGAACACGGCCAGTGAATAAATGCCCCGCCACGCACGAACGCATTGCGTCTGGTGCAATCGGCCAACCTGCTACCATCGCGTTTCCCCACAGCTGTAACGGAAAACGGCCATGCAACTCCCGGACATGAACCTGCTCGTCGCCCTCGATGCCTTGCTCGATGAAGGCAGCGTGGTGGGCGCCGCGCAGCGCATGAACCTGAGCCCGGCGGCGATGAGCCGCACCTTGGGGCGTATCCGCGACGCCCTGGGCGACCCGATCCTGGTGCGTGCCGGCCGTGGCCTGGTGCCGACGCCACGTGCGCTGGCCCTGCGCGAACAAGTGGCGGCACTTGTAGAGCAGGCCGGTGAAGTGTTCCGCAGCGTCGATGAAGTCGACTTGTCCAGGCTCGATCGCGCTTTCAACATTCGCACCAATGACTTGTTCATCGCCTTGTATGGCGCCCAGCTGCTGCAGCGCATGCATAAACAGGCGCCACGCACGGTGCTGCGTTTCGTGCCGGAAAGCCCCGGCGGCGATGACGACAGCGTGCTGCGCGATGGGCGCACCGACCTGATCATCAGCTCGACCGTCGACCTGGGCCCGGAGATCAAGGTGCAGAGCCTGTTCCAGACTTACTATGTAGGGCTGGCGCGGCGCGATCATCCGATCTTCGACCAACCCATCACACCGGACGCCTTTGCCAGTTATCCGCAGATCAGCGTTTCCCGCCGTGGCCGGGCCAACGGGCCGATCGATGTCGAGCTGGCCAATTTCAAGGTGCAGCGTCGGGTGGCACTGATTACCCCAAGTTTTCACTCGGCATTGTTCTCGCTGCCCGATTCCGACCTGATCCTGCCGATGCCGGCCAACATCCTCAACAGCGTGCACAAGCTCGGCCTGCCGCTACGCTCGTTCGAAATCCCGGTGCCGCTGGAGCGAGTGACAGTGCTGCAGGCCTGGCACCCGCGCTTCCATAACGACCCCGCCCACCGCTGGTTGCGGCAGACCTTGAAGGCTTGCTGCAGCGTCGATCCTTGATACCGTGTTGCTTGCTCCGCAGGTAAAACCCGCTCCCGCGCTGGCCTGATGCATTGCATTGATCCTGAGGGAGCGGGTTTACCCGCGAAGCAGGCGACTCGGTATCGAAGCCGATTGCGTCAGGCGCAATATAAAACTGCCGAGAAGTCAGTTTTCGTCAGCATTCGACCTTCTTAGACTTGCTCCAGTCGCAAATTTGTTGCTGGAGATGTATTCCATGAGTTCCCTGTCCGCCCCTTCGGCCGCGATTGCCGCCGCCCCCGCGCCGGCCGCGCCTGCGCAGACGGCGTTCGGCTTGCGGGTGGTGGTCGGGCTGTTCGGCGTGTTGCTGGCAGTGCTGTGTGCCGGCCTCAACGAGTCGGTGACCAAGATTTCCCTCGCCGACATCCGCGGCGCCATGGGTATTGGTGCCGACGAAGGGGCGTGGCTGCTGGCGGTGTACAGCGCAGCTTCCGTCTCGGCCATGGCCTTTGCCCCGTGGCTGGCCACCACCTTCTCCCTGCGCCGCTTCACCATGAGTGCGGTGGGCGTGTTCGCCGTGCTGGGTTTACTGCAACCGTTTGCCCCCAACCTGCACAGCCTGATGCTGCTGCGCGTGCTCCAGGGCTTTGCCTCGGGTGCATTGCCACCGATGCTGATGAGCGTGGCGCTGCGCTTCCTGCCTCCTGGCATCAAGGTCTACGGCCTGGCCTGCTATGCCCTGACCGCCACCTTCGGGCCCAACCTCGGTACGCCTCTGGCTGGCCTGTGGACCGAGTACGTCGGCTGGCAGTGGGCGTTCTGGCAAATCATCCTGCCCTCCGCGCTGGCCATGTTTTGTGTCGGTTGGGGCCTGCCGCAGGACCCATTGCGCCTGGAACGCTTCAAGCAGTTCGACTGGCGTGGCGTGTTGCTCGGCCTGCCGGCCATCAGCTGCATCGTCCTCGGCCTGTCGCTGGGTGACCGCTGGGGCTGGTTCGATTCGCCGCTGATCTGCCGGTTGCTGGGCGGTGGCGTACTGTTGCTGGTGTTGTTCATGTACAACGAATGGTCCGAGCCGCTGCCGTTCTTCCAGCTGCGCATGCTGCAACGGCGCAACCTCAGTTTTGCCCTGGTGACCCTGGCTGGCGTGCTGATCGTGCTGTCCGGTGTGGCCAGCATTCCGTCGGCGTACCTGGCGCAGATCCAGGGCTACCGCCCGGCGCAGACCAGCCCGCTGATGATGCTGGTGGCCATGCCGCAGCTGATCGCCCTGCCACTGACCGCAGCGTTGTGCAACATCCGGGCAGTGGATTGCCGCTGGGTGCTGGCCATCGGCCTGGCCATGCTGGCGGTGTCGTGCGTGGGCAGCAGCCTGCTGACCAGCGAGTGGATCCGCGGTGATTTCTACCCGTTCTACGTGCTGCAGGTTTTTGGCCAGCCAATGGCCGTGCTGCCGCTGCTGATGCTCTCCACCAACGGCATGACCCCGCAGGAAGGCCCGTTCGCCTCCAGCTGGTTCAACACCGTCAAAGGCCTGGCCGCAGTGATTGCCGGAGGCCTGCTGGATGCCTTGGGCACCCTGCGCCGGCACTTCCATTCCAACCACCTGGTAGACAGCTTGGGCAACGCGCCGCTGATCGACGGCAACACGGTGGGCCTTGCCAAGCGCATTCACGACCAGGCGCTGGTGCTGACCTCGGCCGACCTTTACCTGGCCATGGCCTGCATCGCCGTGGCGCTGATCTGCCTGATTCCTTTCGTGCCTACCCGGGTCTATCCGCCGCGCGCGGTGGCCTGAACCCTGGATGAATTCGAGACACTGAACATGACCAACAACCGCAAAACCCTTCTCATCGGCTCGGTGCTCGCCGTGGCCGTGCTGGCCGGTATCGTCGGCCCCTGGCTGTTGGGCAGCGACCACCGGCAGAGCACCAACGATGCCTATGTGATTGCCGACTACACCGTGGTCGCGCCCAAGGTCGCGGGCTTCATCAAGGAAGTGCTGGTCGAAGACAACCAGCAGGTGCAGGCCGGCCAGTTACTGGCGACCATCGATGCCCGTGACTACCAGGCCGCGCTGGATGCCGCCCAGGCGCAGCTGCTGGTGGCCAAGGCGCAGAGCGCCGATGCTCGCGCCACCCTCGAGCGCCAGGCCGCACTGATTGCCCAGGCCCAGGCGGCGGTGACGGCGGCTCAGGCTGAAGCAGCGTTCGCCGACCACGAGGTCAACCGCTACAGCCGCCTGGCCGAGCAGGGTGCCGGCACCGTTCAGAACGCCCAGCAGGCGCGCAGCCGGGTCGACCAGGCCCGCGCACGGCTGGCCAACGCCCAGGCGGCGCTGGTGGCAACCCGCAAGCAGGTGGACATCCTTACGGCCCAGGTGGCCAGTGCCGATGGCCAGTTGAAGCGTGCCGAAGCCGGCCTGGAGAAAGCCCAGCTGGACCTGTCCTACACCCGCATCACCGCGCCGGTTGACGGCATGGTCGGTGAGCGGGCATTGCGCGTCGGCGCCTTCGTCAACCCGGGCGCCCGCCTCTTGTCGGTGGTGCCGCTGCAGCATGCCTACGTGGTCGGCAATTTCCAGGAGACTCAGCTGACCCACGTGCAGCCGGGCCAGCCGGTGAGCATCAGCGTCGATACCTTCTCTGGCGAAACCCTCAAGGGCCATGTCGAGAGCATTGCCCCGGCCACCGGCGTGACCTTCGCTGCGGTGAAACCGGACAACGCCACCGGCAACTTCACCAAGGTGGTACAACGCATTCCGGTGAAGATCGTTTTCGATGATGGCCAGCCACTGCTCGAACGCCTGCGTGTGGGCATGTCGGTAGAAGCTACCATCGACACCCAGGGCGACAAGCTGGCTGGCAAAGAGGTGAGCACACGATGAAACCTGCCGCACGCTTGAGTCCGCTGCTGCTGGCCGTGCTGCTGGCCGGCTGCACCCTCGGGCCGGACTTCCAGCGCCCGGACAGCCAGGCGCCGCAGCAATGGGAAGCGCTGCAGGGTGAAGCCGCCCCGAGCCAGCCACAGGCCGAGCCGCTGGAACTGCGCTGGTGGGAAACCTTCCACGATGCACGGCTGAGTGCGTTGATCCAGCGCGTGGCCGACAACAACCTCGACGTGCAGATGGCCAGTGCACGCCTGCTACAAAGCCGCGCCCTGCGTAGCACGGTGGCAGCCGATGAAACGCCGTCGGTGGATGCCAACATCGGTTACAGCCGTGCCCGCAACAGCGCCGAAGGCCTGAGCGATCCATCGGGCAACGCCGGGAAATCGGCCTTCAACCTCTGGCAGGGCGACTTGGTCGCTGGCTGGGAACTGGACCTCTGGGGCCGGGTGCGGCGCCAGGTGGAAGCGGCCGATGCCACCGTGGAAGTGGCCGAGAACGATCGCCGCGGCGTATTGCTGGCACTGCTTGCGGAAACCGCCGGCAATTACATCCAGCTGCGAGCCGTGCAACACACCCTGGACGTGACCCGCGACAACCTCAAGGTCGCCGAACATAGCCTGAAGCTTTCCCAGGATCGCCAGGCAGAAGGTGTTGCCACGCGTCTTGATGTGGCCCAGGCCAGTGCACAGGTTGCTTCCATCGAAGCGCGCCTGCCGAGCCTGGAAGCCAGGCGCGATGACTTGATCAATGCCCTCAGCCTGCTCGCCGCCGAGCCGCCGCGTAGCCTGCAGGCCGAGTTGCTGCAGGGCGCAGAGCTGCCCGCGCCGCAGCAGACGTTCGCCATCGGCCTGCCCTCCGAGCTGGCCGAGCGGCGCCCGGACATCCGCCAGGCCGAGGCGCGCCTGCATGCAGCCACCGCGAGTATTGGTGTGGCCAAGGCCGACTTCTATCCAAGCATCCGTCTATCTGGCAGCGTCGGCTTCCAGGCCATGCAGCTGGCCGATTTCGGCGGCTGGGATTCGCGTCGCTTCGCTTTCGGCCCGCAGTTGTCGCTGCCGATCTTCGAGGGTGGCCGGCTCAAGGGCACCTTGGAACTGCGCGAGGCGCAGCAACAGGAAGCGGCGCTGAACTATCGCAAGGTGGTGCTCGGTGCCTGGCACGAGATCGACGATGTGCTGCGCCTGTATAACGCCAGCCAGCTGCGTCGTGATCACCTGGCCGAGGCGGTGCGGCAGAATCGCATCGCCCTGGAAACCGCCCAGCGCCAATACGTGGAAGGGGCAGTGGACTTTCTCAACGTGCTGACCGTGCAGGGCGCACTGTTGGCCAGCCAAGAGCAGTGGATCGACAGTTCAGCGGCGGTTTCGCAGGCGCTGGTTGGCTTGTACAAGGCGCTGGGCGGCGGTTGGCAGGCGTTCGATACCCAGCCCCCGCACCGGGCGTGATCGGGGGCGATTGCCATGTACCTCTGTTTGAACGGCAAGCACGAGTGCCTTCCAAAGGTGATGCGCCTGGTATTGCTGCCAGTGTTCAGCATGGGGGGGAGTTTTGTTATTGGCGAACGTCCTGGTGGCCGACAACATAGTGACTGAATCGCCCCGATCACAAAGGCCGTAACAAACCAAAGCGTTTGCGCAACACCCAATGCAAAACCCGTCGCGGCAGCCAGCGCGCCAACAATGGCAATGCGGTGCTGCCGTTACCTATGCGTACCAGCGTCGGTGGCGGCGATTTGTGTACCGCTTTCAACACACCTTGAGCGAACTCGCGCGCGGACGTCGGCTTGTCCTGTGAAGCGCGCGCCCTTGCTTGAACATACTCACGCAACGGCCACCATGGCGAGCCCGGGGTGAACATCTGTTGCGCCTGGCGCTGGGCATTGTCGGCGAACTGCGAAGCAATGGCTCCTGGCTGCACCTCCATGACCTGTATCCCGAACGGCACCAACTCCAGGCGCAGGGCATCGCTGAGCGCCTGCACGGCAGCCTTCGACGCGCAGTAGGCGCCGGCGAATGGCGTGACCAGCACGCCCGAGACACTGCCGATATTCACCACCAACCCGCGTGCACGACGCAACAGCGGGAACAATGCGCGGGTTACGCCGACCACGGCGAAGACGTTGGTTTCGAACTGTTGGCGCATGGCCTCTACGCCGCCATCGAGCAAGGGCCCCATGGCGCCGTAGCCGGCGTTGTTGATCAGGATGTCGAGGCGACCGTGGTGCGCTTCCAGCTCATTGGCCAGGCGCTTGAGCGCTTCGCCATCGTTGACGTCCAGTTGCCGTGCAATGAAGCCGGCGGCGGACAGTTGTTCGACATCGTCGGGCTTGCGGGCCGTGGCCCAGACTTCATGGCCGGCATCGCGGAAGGCGTCGGCGAGGGCGCGGCCGATGCCGCTGGAACAACCGGTGATCAGGACGGTGGGCATGGATGGGCCTGTATTCTGGGGACGTTGAGGTTGCCTTCGCCGGCCCATTGGCGGGCAGGCCCGCTCCCCCAGGCATACACAATGCCGCGAGGTCTGTGCGAATCCTGTGGGAGCGGGCTTGCCCGCCAATGGGCCGGAACAGGCGCTGTATTAATTGGCAAATGTACCTTGCAAGTGTTCCGCGCGGAATTCCAAGGTCTGCGGCCGGTAGCCCGAACGCAGCGGTGGCAACGGCAGGCAGTCTTTCCACTCGGCGCCCGGCTGCAGCTCACCCGGCCCACGGTAGCGCGGTGCGTTGTAAGTGTTTTCTGCCAGGTTTACGGTATCGCCCGGCGCATACGCTGCAACGCGCCAGCGCAGTTCGACCAACGGGGCCTTGTTGCCGTTGTGCATCGTGACTTGCAGGGTGCGATCAGGGGGGCATTGCGCGGGTGCGTAGGCCAGGCGCAGGTCCAGGCGCGCCAATTGCGAGGTTTCGCGAGTGTCCTGCCACGCGACCCACAGCGCAACCAGGCCCAGGCCACAGACGGCAGCCATTGAAAGGGGCAGGGCTTTCGCTGGGTAGCGCAGCAGCAATACCAGCCAGGTGAGGATGAGGATGGCACCGATAAGCATGAATCTGGGACCTCGAGATCGCCGGTTCAGCCATCCTAGCGTCAAATGGGCTGCGCTTGAAGATCAGCGATGGTATCTGTTAATCAAGGTATCACCCCCGTCGTACCTAGCATTTCTATCAGTTTCGACAGTCTGTGCGTGCCAGTAGCATCGTCGACAGCTGTGCACTGCGTGGCACAGATTCTGGTCATTCGACTGCCACTTCGGGGAACAAACGCATGGGAACAGTAAAGGTTGAACAGTATACGGTTGTAGGGTACATGAATGCCCAATTGCCCAATGGCGTACCCTTCCACGCCAGCTCGCTTGTTATTCAGCCCCGCGGAGTTGCTGCATACGATGACAACGCAGTTGGCGGTGAGCCCTTCCTCTTTATAAATTTCCCCAAAACGCTCGAAGTCAAAACCTTCCCGATGGAGCCGCAGGAGAAAGGGAACGTCTGGGCCTATCTCGGTTCGGCGTTTACGGGTTATGCCAGCAATGGCGAACTGGGCATTGAGCGTTTGAACGATGCTGCGGGCCCGCTGAAAGCGCACTTTGAATTCGAGGTGTCTGGGGAGGGCACGCCGTTCAAGGTGACCGACGGAGCCTTCGAGCTGCAAGTGTCGGAGCGTGCGCACACCGACGAGGCTACGGGCGCAGCAGGCGCGCAGGTCGAACCTGCTCTCGAAGGTAATAATGGGTTCAATGCGACCCTCATCAACCTGAACTACGGTCAGGATGGCAAACCCAATAGCCTGTTGATCGTCCAGCAACGTGACCTTGAATATGGCCTGTCCGACTTGGGCGCTTTCATTCGGCTAGACACTGACGGTGTATTGGGTGTCAGGGCTGTTGTCGGCAATGGCCTGATCGCCGCGGATGAAGGCAGCCTGGACTATTCAGACTTCCATTACGAAGAAGGGGTGGCGCTTTCCTTTGTGTTCAGCTTTTCGTTCAGATGGAAAGGCAAGGTCTACAGGTTTGAAAAGGGACGTGTGAAGCTCGACTTGCGCTGAGTGATCCGCTGAGCAACAAAAAGCCTCGCGCCCTGCCAGGGGCGCGAGGCTTTCAACAAGGGGTTCCTACTGCGCGATCGTCTTCACTGACACGCCACGCTCAGCCGGCGTCGACGTACGCCCATACACGTCCTCGAAGCGCTCGATGTCATCCTCGCCCAGGTAACTGCCAGACTGCACTTCGATGATTTCAAGCGGGATCTTGCCCGGGTTGCGCAAGCGGTGGATCGAGGCGATCGGGATGTAGGTCGACTGGTTCTCGGTGAGCAGGAACACGTTCTCGTCACAGGTCACCTCGGCAGTGCCGGACACCACGATCCAGTGCTCGGCACGGTGGTGGTGCATCTGCAGCGACAGGCTGGCGCCCGGCTTGACGGTGATGTGCTTGACCTGGAAGCGGCCGCCCATGTCCACCGAGTCGTACGAGCCCCACGGGCGATACACTTCCAGGTGGTTCTGGGTTTCGCTGCGGCCCTGCTCGTCGAGGGTCTTGACCATCTGCTTGACGCCCTGGACCTTGTCCTTGTGGGCGATCATCATCGCGTCCTTGGTCTCGACCACGACAATGTTCTCCAGGCCGATCACCGACACCAGCTTGCCATTGCCGTGGATCATGCAGTTGCGGCTGTCCTGCACCACCACATCGCCTTTGGTGACGTTGCCGTTATCGTCCTTCTCGTGCACGTCCCACAGCGACGACCAGCAGCCCACGTCGCTCCAGCCGGCCGACATTGGCACCACGCAGGCGCGCTGGGTCTTTTCCATCACGGCGTAGTCGATGGAGTTGTCTGGGCAGCATTCGAAGGTGGCTTCGTCGATGCTCAGTACATCGCCGTCTTCAGCACTGCGCTCCAGCGCCAGCACGCAGGTGTCGTAGATGTCCGCGTCGTGTTTCTTCAGCTCTTCGAGGAAGCGGCTGGCGCGGAACAGGAACATGCCGCTGTTCCAGAAGTAGCCACCGGCGGAGACGAACTCAGCGGCGCGCTTCTCGTCGGGCTTTTCGACGAACTGGGCGACCCGGGCCACACCTTCAGGCAGCAGCGCGTCCTGGCTGGAGCGGATATAGCCGTAGCCGGTTTCCGGCTTGGTCGCCGGTACACCGAACAGCACCATCTCGCCGCGCTCGGCGGCCACGGTGGCCAGGGCCAGGGCGCGTTGCAGGGCTTTCTGGTCATCGATCACGTGGTCGGCAGGCAGCACCAGCATCAGCTCGTCGCGGCCTTCATTGACCAGTTTCATGGCCGCCATGGCCACCGCCGGCGCGGTATTGCGGCCGAACGGCTCCATCAGGATGCCCTGGGTTTCCAGCTTCAGGGCAGCGAGCTGCTCCTGGACGATGAACTTATGGTCCTTGTTGCAGACCACGATCGGGGCGTCCATGCCGTCGAAGCGCAGGCGCTCGATGGTTTGCTGGAACAGGGTGTGTTCACCGGTCAATGCCAGGAACTGCTTGGGGAACTGCTTGCGCGACAGAGGCCACAGACGGGAACCGCTACCACCAGAAAGAATTACCGGGATCATCATGTTTCTCCAATAGTCGTTATGAGGCAGGGGGATCAGTTGCTAGCCACGGGGCGAGTTACCCACACCGGCGACAAGTTGCTGCCGGAACCCGTTACGTACAGCACGGCAGCTTCGCCACGCTCCAGGGCGACCGGTTTCAGGTCGCTGACTTTCTTGTTGCCTTCGAACAAGGCCAGGTTGACCTTGACCGGATTGATTTCACGCTCGCCGCGGCCCTTGGTGGCCACCGATGGCACCACTTCGGTCTTGCCGTCGGCGGTCTTCAGGGTTACCGCCTGGTCGCTGAGGTTCTGCACCCGCACCAGGGCTTTCTGTTTGTTCTTGAACGGTGGTTCTTCGATCAGCTGCGGGGTGCCGCCGGCGTTGTTGACCAGGGTGTAGTACTTGTCCGCAGCCAGCTTGACCGGCACGCTCTTGCCACCGACCTGAGCGGTGTAGTCACCACCCGGCAGGAAGCTGAAGTCGCTGCTGGCCTGGGCGCCAACCTGCTTGATCTGGGTGTTGCCGACGCTGGCTGCAGCCGGGGCGCTGGTGGCGTTGTACAGGCGCACGAAGGTCGAGCCTTTCGGTGCGGTCGGGCCGTACAGCGCGGCATCGGCGCCGGCGAACGCCTGCATGGAAGCAAGGGAAAGGCCGGCCGCGAGGGTGAGGGCTTTGGCAATGGAAGTCTTGGTAGTCATGTGCATTTCCTCTCTTTCTATCAGTGGTTCGTCCGGGTGGACGACAAGGCCAGGTTTTCTTCGGATTGACGGGAGTTCTTCAGCTGCGCGATCCACTGCGGGTCGAAGCTGCTGAGGTCGTTGGTCATTGGCAGATAACGTTCGGGGAATTCCCACACCACCACTTGTGGTGCGGCGTTCTTGAAGGCATCGCTTTGCAGGTACTTGAGCATTGGCAACAGCGGGCCGTGGCCGTCTTCGGCGTAGTTGGCGACGTCGCTGTGCAGCGCCTGCTGCAGCGCACCGAGGAAGTTCCAGTGCGGGTTGGCGCTGTAGCTGGTGCCCACCAGGGCGACCGGGATCTGGTTGTCGGCGAACAGGGCGTCGTCGCCATCGCTTTCGGCCTCGGCCGGCCGGGTCGTGCGTTGCTGCAGGTTGTCCGGGGTCGGCAACAGGTTGCTGAACAGTGGGTCCAGGGGCAGGAAGTTGGTCAGGTCGCCCTTGTAGGGGGCGGTGTTGCCCGCTTCGGTGATGAAGGTCTGCGGCTCGCCATTGAGCAGGCGCTGGCGGCTGACCGCTTCGCCCAGTGCCTGCGCTACCACTTCGGCGCCCATTGGCGTCCAGTGGGTGTCGGTACGCAGGAACACCTGGCCACGGGCCTTGGCCTGTTCCAGTGCGGCCATCAGGTCGGGGGCGAACACATTGGCCTGGCGCGCCTGGGCATGGAACTGGTTGTACAGATCGTCATGCAGGCTGGCCGGTTGCTCCTTGCCGATGTACTCGGCGTACACCCGCGCCTTGGCCGGGATGATCGCCAGCACCAGTTGGCTGCCATGCTGCTGCAGGGTGTCGCGCACGCCGCGGATCAGCGCCAGGTTGTCCTGCATCAGCTGCTCGGCACCGGCGGTGGGCTTGAACTCTTCGTCGCTGAACAGCCACTGGTCGCGGCCCAGCACCACGCCCGGGCGGCCTTCGTTGAACAGCTTGAAGTCCAGCGCGGCCCAGAGATTGGTGCCCAGCCGCTTGATCGGGAACTGGTCGTCGTAGTGGGTCTCGGCGGCCTTGGCCAGCTTGCCGTTGAGCAAGGTCATCTGCTCGGTACGGTGGAAGCTGTCGAAGCCACCGGTGGACCAGGCGCCCATGCCCACCAGCAGGCCGAGGAACGACAAGGAATAGGTAATGCGTAATGTCCGGTTCATGTCATCCGCCTCAGAACTGGAAGTACAGGAACGGCGAGTAGCTCTGCGCCGAAAGCTTGAGGATCGAGGCCGCGAACAGCAGCAGGATCAGGGCGCGGCTCATCACCCGGGTCCAGTCCAGGCCGATCGAGCCATCGGCGTTGACCTGCACCGGGGTAGCGTTCGCCGTTGGCCTGGCGTTGCGGTAGAAGTCGCGCAGGCCGAAGAACGCCAGGGTGATGTAGGCGATCACCAGGGTCGCTACCTGCAGGCCGGTGAGCTGGGCGCGGTTGAGTTCCGACAGCTGCCACTCGCCGAAGCTGAACATGGCGCCGTACATGCGTGCGGCGACGTGCAGGTTCTCGGCACGGAAGATCACCCAGCCGACCACCACCAGCAGGAAGGTGAAGGCCCATTTGACCGGGTTGAAGCGCTGCGGGTTGGTGTCGATGCCCAGCGCCCGCTCGATCGCCAGCCACAGGCCGTGCCAGGCGCCCCAGATGATGTAGGTGAAGTTGGCACCGTGCCACAAGCCGCCCAGCAGCATGGTCAGGAACAGGTTGCGGTAGGTGTTGAAGGTGCCTTTGCGGTTGCCGCCCAGGGTGATGTACAGGTAGTCGCGCAGCCAGGTCGACAGGCTGATGTGCCAGCGCCGCCAGAACTCGGTGATCGACTGGCTGATGTACGGCTGCTTGAAGTTCTCCATGAAGCGGAAGCCCATCATCAGGCCCAGGCCGATGGCCATGTCGCTGTAGCCGCTGAAGTCGAAGTACAGCTGTGCGGTATAGGCCAGGGCGCCGAGCCAGGCATCACCTGTGGTCGGGTTCTGCAGGGCGAAGCAGTGGTCGGCCACCACCGCCAGGGTGTCGGCGATGAACACCTTCTTGATGAAGCCCTGCATGAAGCGGGTGCAGCCTTCGGAGAACTTGTCCAGGGTGTGGGTGCGGTTGTTGAACTGGTCGACCAGGTCCTTGAAGCGCAGCACGGGGCCTGCGATCAGGTGCGGGAAGATCGCCACGAATGCCGCGAAGTCGATCAGGTTGCGGGTGGCCGGGGTGTCGCCGCGGTACACGTCGATGATGTAGCTGATCGACTCGAAGATGTAGAACGAGATACCGATCGGCAGCAGCACGTGGGTAAGGATGAACGGCTCCAGGCCGAACGAGGTGATGATCGCGTTGAGGCTCTCGACACCGAAGTTGGCGTACTTGAAGTAGCCGAGGATCGCCAGGTCCACACCGACGCCGAGCAGCAACCAGCGCTGGGCCGGTTTGGTGCGCACGCCGGCGGCGCCGACTTTCAGGCCGATCCAGTAGTTCCACAGGGTCACGCCGGCGAACAGGGCGAGGAAGTCGACCCGCCACCAGGCGTAGAAGATGTAGCTGGCGACCAGCAGTAGCAGGTTGCGATAGCGTTGCCCGCTCAAGTAGTACAGGCCGAGGAAGATCGGCAAGAACAGGAACAGGAACACGTTGGACGAGAAGACCATCCCGGTTCTCCTTGTTGTTCACAGCATCCGGGGCAAAGCGCCCCCCAAACCCCCCAGTACAAGACTGAAAGGCGATTAGGTCCCTGTGGGAGCGGGCTTGCCCTCGAAGAAGCTTTCGCGGTGCATGCCAAGGGCTTCGCCCTTGTTCGCGGGCAAGCCCGCTCCCACAGGTTTCACTCCCACATCGGGAGGTATTACTTCTTGCTTTCAGCGTTCGGGTCGTAAACCCGGGTCACATCGCCACCCAGCCTGAAGCTGTTGAACGGCTGCATGTGCTGCTTGCGCTGCAGGGTGTCGCCGACGCAGTGATAGAGCGCACACCACGGTTCGAGCCAGGAGTACTTGCTGTCGACCTTGAGGTCTTTCATGTCCTGCTTTTCGCCAGCTCGGGCCTTGAACTGACTCGGGTCGCGGGCACCAGCCAGCACGCCTTCACCCAGGCGCTGCAGGGCAAAGTTGTTCTCGCTGCGCAGGTCGACGTTGTTGGCCTGGGCGAAGCTGGCAATCATCGCCAGCGGTGGCAGGGCGTAGTTGTGGTAGGCCAGGGCACGCTGGCGGCGCTTGAGCTCGTTGGGCAGGAAGCCCTGGTCGTCGACCTGGTTGGCGCCGACCTTGTATTCCTTCACGGCCCAGTCGAAAAGATCGCGGCGGTCGGTGGCCACGGCAGTGGCCATTACCGACCAGGCCGCCCAGTAACTGTGGTTGTTGATCTTCTCCAGCGGCAGGTTGCTCCAGTCGCGCACGGTCTGCTCGGCGAGGCGGGCGAACCACTTCTCGATCAGTTCGGCCTCGGCCTGGTGCGCGGCCAGCGGCTGCGAGTTGGAGAACTTCAGGCGCAGCCACGACCCGCTCATGCTGCCCAGCGCCCATTTGCGCATGGACTTGCCGGTGTGGTTGTAGTCGGTGGACAGCAGCGCATCGGCGCGTGCCCAGGTACCGAGCCAGGTCAGGGTGCAGTCGAGCTGCGCCGGACGGCCGTCACGCATGTACTGGCCGACCATCTTGCTCA
Source organism: Pseudomonas sp. NBRC 111123 (assembly GCF_001320205.1). NCBI lineage: Bacteria > Pseudomonadati > Pseudomonadota > Gammaproteobacteria > Pseudomonadales > Pseudomonadaceae > Pseudomonas > Pseudomonas sp. NBRC 111123. Next base: position 22,054 of record NZ_BCAZ01000019.1, on the reverse strand, counting down.
CGCCCTTCTCGAGTGTGGTGATGTCTTCGGTGGACTTGCGGAACGCCTTTTCCGAAGCGACGTTGAGCGTCGCCCGGGCCTTGTCCGAACCTTCGTACTTGCTGCGGAACTGCAGTGCCCCGGTGTAGGGCTTGGGCGCAGGCGCGCAGTGGAAGTTGCCGTCGCTGGTCTTGAGCTTCTCGATGCCCTCGTAGTAACCCTGCGGGGGCACCAGCGCGGCATGCGCGGCGCCGCCGCACAAGGCGAGGGCGAGCAGGGCAGGGCTGGACAGTCGCTTGAGCTTGTTCATGATCGCCTCACTGGCCGGCCTGCGCAGTCTGCGCGGGCACGGCGAAGTTGTTGCGTTTGCAGAGCTTGGCCTCGACTTTCTGGGTGCCGCTTTCCGGCCCCTGAACCTCGAAGGCCAACAGGTTCTGGTTGGCCCAGTCCTCGTCTTCGCGCATCTGGAAGACGAAACGGCCATCGGTGTCGGAGGTTTCCGGTTTTTCCAGCTTGATGTCCTCGTGGCGGCCATTGAGGTACCACAGGGTGGCCTGCAGCACCTTCACCGAAGGGTCCTCGAACTTGATGTCCATCTGCAGGTTGCGGTTGACCAGGTCCTTGATCACACCGCCCTTGCCGTTGACCATCAGCTCGTTCTTGCCAGGCTTGAGCGTGGTGCTGGCGCTCATCAGTGCCGGGCGCGCGTCGCAGCCGTCGTCGAGCAGGCCGAGGATCTGCCGCCAGATGGTTTCCTGGTCCAGGCGGTACAGCGGCGAGAATTCCCAGATCAGAATCTTCGGCGGGTTCTTCTGAAACTCTTCGCTGCCCAGGTACTGGATCATCGAGCCCTCCAGGCCGCCACCGGGGAAGGCGACGTTGAGCACGTCGGCGCCGATGTACTGTTCGAGGAAACCGGAGAAGTTGTAGTTCTTGCCACTGTGGCTGGTGCCGACCAGGGTGATCTGGGCGTTGCCGCTGTCACCGAACAGGTCGTCTCCACCGCCGTCCGAGCCCTTCGGCTCGGTGGCGAACTGGTCCATGTACTGCACGGCGTAGCTGGTGCCGCAGAGCTGGCCGGCAACGTTGTGCAAGGTACCGGTCTTGCCCATGCGCCCGGACTTGTGGGTTTCGAACTCCTTGCGCGGGATGCCTTCGAAGGCCGGCATCTGGTGCACGGTATCGGCCACGATTTTCGCTGCACGCTCGGCGCCGTACGGCGTCCAGTGCTGGTCACCACGGAAGTAGAAATCCTTGCCCTGGTCGGCGGCGGCCAGTTGCTCGTTGGTCAGCGGCGACAGGTCGGGCACGTTGTAGCCCATGCTGGCGAAGCGCTTGAGCATGGCCTGGTAGTTGCCCAGTGCCTTCTGGTAGTCGAAGGCGGCTTTTTCTTCGGGCTTGAGCATGTTGCGGTTCACCAGGCCGCGGGTCGGCTGGTAGACCACGACCAGTTCCACACCGCGCTTCTTGAACGCGTCATGCACCTGCTGCAGGCGCTTGTAACCGGCCGGCGTGGTGTTGAACTCGGTGCGCAGGTCTTCGCGGGTACGGAACAGCCAGTCGCCCTGGGCCTGCACCAGCGTGGTGAAGTTCTGCTGGTAGCGCGTGGTGTAGCGGCTGGCGTCATGCGCTTCGGGGCACAGCTGGCAGCAAGGCTCGGCGGTGAAGGTCGGGGCCTTCACCTCGTCGGCGCGCACGCCCTGGCTGATGGCCAGGAGGGCGGCGGACAGGCCCAGCAGTTTCATCAGGTGTGGAGTCATGGTCTGGGCTTCCTTAATCGATCATTTCGGTCTGGCGTTCGACCGGGTCGATCAGCACGGCCTTCTGCTGGCGCACCAGCAGGTCGAGGATTTCGTCTTGGCGCTCGCCGAGGATGCCGTTGAGGCTGATGCCGCTGGCTTTGCGCGGGGCGAGCATGGACACCTTGTACAACTCGACCGACAGCGGAGAGTCGATCGACAGCGGGCCGGAGCCGTTGGCGGCCAGCTCGCCGCCGACCACGATCAGCGACACCTTGGTGTCGAACGGGTCCAGGGCGATGTCGCGGTCGGTGTCGGACAGGTCCTTGATGTGCCCGTACACGCCGACCAGCCCGTTGGCCACGGCGACGTTTTCGTACAGGCGGATGTTCACGCTGTTGCGCACGCGGATGCCGTGGCGACGGTTGTTGATCAGCTTGTTACCCCAGATCAGGTTGTCGCCGCTTTCGTACAGGGTGATGCCGTCGGTGTGGTTGCGGTAGATCTCGTTGTAGGCCACCAGGTTGTTGACGCTGTTACGGTCGATCACAACGCCCGAGAGCTTGTTGTCGTAGCTCTTGTTGTTGATGATCCAGCTGTCGTTGACCTCGCGGGAAACGATGATGCCGTGCTTCTTCTTGGTGCCGTACACGGTGTTGCCGGCGATGATCAGGCGGTGTGACCGGTCGTGCGGGTCGATGCCGTAGACGATGTTGTCGTGGTAGGTGTTGTCCTTCACCACGAAGTCCTGGGTCTCGTAGCAGTAGAAGCCGTACCACATGTCGCTGAACGTCGAGCCGATGATCCAGCCGGTCGGCTCGGGGCGGCCCATGCGTTGGGACATGTTCGGCGTGTACTGCGAAATGCTCACGCCGTACGACTTGGACTTGGCATAGCCGAAGCTGGCCATTTTCGTGTTGACGATGTAGGTCTCGGTACCGCCCCACGACAGCAGGAACGGGCGGAATTCCTTCGGCGAGCGGAAGGTCGCCGGGCCGTTGTCCTTCTCGCGCCAGCCGGTCACCTGGGTGTCGGTGACGAACAGCTTGCCGTCGTTGACCAGGAACGAGCCGCCTTCCTGGGACAGGCGCAGCTGCTTGACCTTGCCGTCGATCTCGAGAATGCCCTTCTGCCCGACCACGATGGGCAGGCGCGCCAGGTACACGCCGGGTTCGACTTCGCTGAGGTACTGCTTGGGCAGCTTCTTGCTCAGCTCGACCAGGTCGACATGGCCGTCATCGATGAAGATTGCCTGGGGGATGCCGTGCTGGCGCTGCACCCATTCGGCGGCCTTGTTGTCGCCGCCGACGAATTCCTTGAGGGTGTCCTCCTGGAACATGCGGCGCACACTGACCTTGCCCTTGTGGCGGCGGTCGATCTTCTTCTGCACTGCTTCGGCGGTGTAGCCGGTCAGGTCGGGCAGCTTCGGCGGGTCCATCTGCAGCGGCTCGATCGGTGCGCTGGCCACGGTGTAGGTCTTGGCCTGCTGCAGCTCCTTGGCGATCACCTGGGGCTCTGCGGCGGCGGCCAGGCCGCTGGCCAGCAGCAGGGCGCTGGCCAGGAGGCTGTGACGGATGTGCGGGTGAAGGTTCATTGCTAAGGTCCTCTCCCGGCCTCAGAAGCGCCAGATCACGTCGACGAAGGCACGGTGCATGTACGAGTCCGCTTCCTTGCCATAGGCATCGCCCGGCTTGAACACACCGGCGCGCAGGCGCACCAGGGCGGAAGGTTCGTCGATCGCCTGGCTCATCGACGCCGGCAGCAGGCCTTGCTTGAAGTACTTGGTGACGACCACGTCCATTTCCTGGCCGAGGTCTTTTTCGCCATCGACCAGCGGGCGGTTCACGCCCTCGTCGTTGACCACCGCGTTGATGCCGCTGGAACCGATGTTCTGGTTGCCGTCGACGCGCCAGAACTTGTGGTAGATCAGGCTGGCGTCATAGTCGTCGCGCAGCTGCCAGGAGGCGAACAGGGTGGCCGCCTGCAGGTTGCCCAGCTCGCCCCGGAAGGCTTCGCCGAAGCGGTGCACGCGCGAACGGGTGCCGGTGAAGTTGGAGCGGTTGCTCTCAAGGCCGGTCTGCTCGAAGTTGTTCGAACCGTCGTCGCCACCGCCGCCGCTGCCACGGGCATAGGCGGCACCGACTTGCCATTGCGGGTCAAGGCGCAGACGGATGCCGAGGTCGGTGGCCCAGGCGTTGACGTTACCGCTCTGCTTGCCGGTCGCCACGGTGTCGTTGCCGACGGTCTGGCTGCTCAGGGTATCGCGGTCACCGGTCAGCCAGGTGACGCTGCCCCAGTAGTTGACGGTGTGGTCGTTGCGCCAGTTATAGGCGTCGCTGTTGGCTTCAAGGCCCAGCCAGGTGAGGTCGCCGGTGCGGGTCTTGTCCAGGGCGTCGACGGTCTCGCCCGGGTTCTTCAGGCTGCCGCTGTCATGGGTGTGGTGGGCGCGCAGGCCGACCCAGTGGCCAGGGGTCCACTGCGTGGCGACGTTACCGTAGATGTGCGTGCGGTCCTTGTCTTCCGGGGCCAGTTCGGTGAGGTCGGTGCGGTACTCGCTGAAGCGCTGGGCCACGCCCAGGTCGGCCTTGAGCAGGGTGGTGTCGAAGGTCCAGTTCAGCGCTTCGATGTTGGTGTCGCGCCACATGCCGTCGTCGCTGCGCAGGCGCTGGCGGCCCAGGCGCAGCTGCTCGCCCGGGTAGGCGGTGAGGCCGCTGTAGCCGACCCAGAACTCGCGCATGGCCAGGTAGCTCTTGTCCTGCTTGCGGCCGTCGGCGGCGGTGTCGGTGCTGGTGCCGTCGTCGTTCTGGCGCAGGGTGTCGGTTTCGATGGTGTCGGTGGCGGTGACCGCCTGGCCCATGGCGTAGGCGCTCCAGTTGCCGCGCTCGCCGTACACCCAAGGGCGCAGGTCGAGGCCCAGGCCGTTGACGTCGCCGCCAGGGCGGGTACCGAGGTCACGGTCGTCTTCCGACTGGCCGGTGATTTTCACATCCAGGCCGAAGTTTTTTTCAGCGGTCATATCCGCCAGGGTCGGGCAGGACCACAGCAGGGCGAAGCTCAGGCCGATGCCGGCTTTCACGAATGGATTGAGCGTCATAGCGAGTCCTCACCTTCTACTTCTTTTTCGTCGTCTTGCAGGGCTTCGAGGGCCAGGGTGCTGTTGGCGCCCTGACCCATGCTGCCGCGGGCCTGCTTCTCCTGCGCCAGCAGGCTCTGCGCCTGGCTGCGCTGGTCAGGCGTGAGTTGCTGGTCGAGCTGTTGCAGCAGTTCGCTGGACTGGGGCGTCGGGTTGGCCTGGGCGAGCTGGGCGAACACCCAGGCGTTGCCAGGTTGCGGGCGAATGCCGTGGCCTTCACTGAACAGTTGGGCGAGGGCGTAGTCGGCGCTGTTCTGGCCGCCGCGGGCCGCGGTCAGCAGGTGGTCGACGGCCTTCTGGGGTGCGACGTTACCCAGGTAACCACGGCGGTACAGCTGGCCGAGGTAGTAATGGGCGCTGACTTCGCCAGCCTCGGCGGCAGCCTGCAGGTGTTGTTCGGCCTTCACCGCATCGGCGGGCAAGGTCTTGCCTTCGTAGTACAGGCGGCCCAGCAGCAGCTCGGCGCGTGGCTGTTCAGCTTCGCGGCCCTTGTCGATGTAGGCCATCAGCTGGTCGGTGTCGCCCAGCTCGGGGAAGTCGTACAGCAGTTGCGCCAGGCTGACCCATGACGCCGGGTTGGCCGGGGCGACCTGTTCGAGCAGGTCCTTGGCCGTTTTCTCGTCGGTCTGGCCGAGGCTGCGGTCAGCCAGCACGCGGGCGACGCTGTCGACCCGGGTGGCCGGCACCGCGCCACGGGCATAGGCAGACTTGAGCTGGCCGAGCAAGGCGGCCTGTTGATCAGCCTGTCCGCGCTTCTGGTACACGGTGGCCAGCTCGACGTAGCAGATGTCGGTGGCGTTCAGCGCCGCCTTGCAGATTTTTTCGACCTCACCCAGGTGCTGGTCGTAGGTGCCCTGGGTGCGGTACAGCAGCACCTGGGCCAGGCCCGCTTCCGGGTTGCCGGCGGCGCGCCACTGGTCGATCTGCTGCTGGGCGTTGACCTTGGGGAAGCTCTGCGGGTAGGTCAGGTAGAGCATTGCCAGTGGGATCAGGGTATTGCTCTCACCTTGCTTGGCGGCGAGCTTGAGCAGGTTTTCGGCTTCTTCGCGTTCGGCCTGGGTGCTGTCGGGCTTGGCCACCAGCAGGCGGCCGAGGCGGGCCTGGGCTCGCGGCGAAGTGGCGGCGGCCGCGCGGTAGGTAGCTTCGGCTTCCTTGATTTTCGCCGGGTCGCGAGTGGATACCTTGATGTCGGCCAGGCCTACCTGGGCATCGCTGTAGCCGAGGTCGGCCAGGGCCTTGTAGTTGCGCTCGGCCAGCGCGGTGTCGCCACGCTTGAGGGCTTCGTTGGCCAGACGTTGGTCGGGCAGGCCCGCACAGCCGGCCAGGGCGACCGCCGCAGCCAGGGCACAAAGGCCCAGGCTCGCGCTTTTCTTGTGGGCAATCATCACGGTGTCCTCTTACAGGCCACGAGCCACGGCTTTGTCGATCAGCCAGTTCAGCGAAGGGCCACGGTCGCTGTTGACCGAGGCGGGGCGCCCGGCCAGTTCAGCCGGCATGGCACTGTCGGGCTTGATCTGCACGCGGATATCGGAGGCCAGGTCATCGCTGTTGAGGCTGGCGCTGCTGACGATCTGGCCGGTGCGCACTTCGTCTTCGCCGGCCACCTGGAAGTTGACCCGTGTGCCTGGCTTGACCTCGTCGAACTGGCGGTAGCTGAAGCGTGCCTCGACCATCGGCGTCGTGGTGCGCGGCACCAGCTGGAAGATCGGCTGGCCCTTGGCGGCGTATTGGCCGTCGTCCACCAGCTGGCGGGCGACCACGCAATCGCAAGGGCTGGTGAGGGTGCCGGACAACTGCTTGCCGAACAGCTCTTCGATTTTTGCCGGCTCCAGCTGCGAGTCGTCCAGGTTGCCCTTGAGCATGTCCAGCATGCTGGTGGTGAAGCTTGCCAGCGGCGCGCCCTTGACGATCTGCCCACCGGTTTCGGCCAGGCTGTTCACGGTCCCGTCGCGCGGCATGGTGACGGTGGTGGTGGGCACCGCGACCACGCCGGCCTCGGCATGGCTGACGAAGTACATGCCGTACAGCGACTTGGCGACAAAGCCAAAGGCGGCCACGCCGACAACGAACACGCCGAGGGTCACGGTCACCGCCTTGAGCCGGCCGAAGGCAGACAGGCCGGAGCCACCGTCCTTCTGCTTGCGGGCCTTGGTGAAGTTGTCGCGCTGCAGGGTGCTGAGCACATCGCCCACGGTGATCAGCTCACCCGACAGGTGGGTGGTGATGATGTGGCGCAGGGTGGCGATGTCGCGCGGCTCAAGGTTCTGGAACTGCGCGCCGGTGCGGCCGCTGCCCGCGTTGTAGGAGCGCACCTGGAACTCGATGTCCATCGACAGGCCGAGGTTGTCGACCGTGAACTGCAGGCGGCCGCGCAGCACTTCACCGACCGACAGTGGCTGTTTGGTGTGGAAGCTCAGGCCACCGGCGGAGAGGTCGTCGACCTTCACATCGTGGGCCTGGCGCTCTTTGTCGAGGAAGCGCAGCTTGGCGGGGATGCGCACCCGGGCGTGTTGGCGCTGGGCTTCGGACTCATGCACGACGTTGACGTTCACGGCGGTATTCATCTGGTTTTGTTCCTGTTAGTTCCGATCCGGGTTGGGCTCACACGACCATGAACAGCACAGCGACGAAGATGCTGGCAGCCGAGAAGGTCATGGTCCGCGAGGACCAGGTGTTGAACCATTGTTGAAAACTGGCGAGGTCACGCTTGAGGGCAGTCGGCTGGCGGGTCCAGGACTGCTTGTCGAGGCGGAAGAACACGTAGATCTTCATCAGCGCGCCGACGATCTGGTTGTAATAGAGAATCAGTGGGTAGGCCGGGCCTACGTTGTGGCCAGAGCACAGCAGCATGATGGTGAGGATCAGGCGGGTGATGCCGATCCACAGCAGGTACACCAGCAGGTAGGCCATGCCGAACTTGAGGCTGGCGATCACCGCCACGGTCAGGCCGAGCAGGCTGGTCCACATCGACACGCGCTGGTCGAACAGCACGATGCTGGTGAACAGGCCCAGGCGGCGCAGGCCAAGGCCCAGGGCGCGGGAGTTCTGCCGCAGGTTGTTGCCGTACCAGCGGTACATCAGCTTGCGGCTGGCCTTGAGGAAGCTTTTTTCCGGCGGGTGCTCGACCGTGTTGATCGCCGCATCCGGCACGTAGAAGGTGTCGTAGCCAAGGCGCATCAGGCTGAACCAGCTGGACTTGTCGTCACCGGTGAGGAACTTGAAGCGGCCAAGGCGCCAGTGCATCAGCGAGTCGCTTTCGACGTCGGCGATGAACTCGGGGTTGGTCACCACGCTTGCGCGGAACATCGACATGCGCCCGGTCATGGTCAGCACGCGCTTGGACAGGGCCATCGAGCACATGTTGATGTGGCGCTGGGCGAAGCGCAGCTTGTGCCACTCGCTCATGATGTAGCCGCCGCGCACTTCGCAGAATTCGTTGGTGGTCAGGCCGCCGACGTTGGGGAACAGCTTGAACCACGGCACGGTCTTGCGCACCACGCCTTCGCCGAGCACGGTATCGCCGTCGATCACCGCGACCACGGCGTTTTCGTCCGGCAGCATTCGCGAGATGGCGCGGAAACCATAGGCCAGGCCGTCACGCTTGCCGGTACCGGCGATGCGCACGATGTCCAGGGTGACGTGTGCGGGTGGGTTGTACCTGGCCCACAGGCTCTTCACCAGCAGTTCATCGGACATCTCCACCAGCGAGCAGACCACGGTGGTGGGGTAGCCGCATTCGATCGCTTCGCGGATCACCGAGCTGTACACCTGGGCGGTGGTCAGCGCTTCGATACGGAAGCTGGTGACCATCAGGTACACGTGCGACGGCGCGGTGGAGTCGCCCATCTTCTGCACTTTGCGGCGCAGGTACGGATAGACGCCGTAGAGGAAGATCATGCCGCGGATGAAATGGGTGGCGCCCATGGAATAGCGCCAGATGCCGACTGCGCCGACCAGGAAGATGAAGTGCTTCGACTGCGAGTCGAAGATATCGGCTGGCAGGGCCAGGGCGATCAGCATGAGCAGGCTCATGTAGAGCAGCCACCCGGCGCACTGCAACAGCACTGTCTGGAGCCTTTGCATGTTCAGCATCCGTCAAGAATTCGGGAAAGGGTGGGCAGCGGGGGCGCTTGCGCGAGCACTCCGCTGCCCGGCCGAGCACTTACCAGCAGATGCCTTCGGTGCGGCTGGTGGTGCAGGTCGGTTTGCTCATGAAGCCGACCAGGTCGATCACCTGCTTGCCTGCCGGCGCTTGCTCGGCAAGGGCGCGGAATTGCTCGTCACGATTACCCAGGACGATGATGTCGGCGTTGGCGATGACCTTCTGGAAGTCGGCGTTGAGCAGCTTTGATACGTGCGGGATCTTCGACTCGATGTACTCTTTGTTCGCCCCGTGGACGCGGGCGTACTCGACGTTCTCGTCGTAGATGTCCAACTGGTAGCCCTTGCCGATCAGGCGCTCGGCCAGTTCTACCAGCGGGCTTTCGCGCAGGTCGTCGGTGCCGGCCTTGAAGCTCAGGCCGAGCAGTGCGACCTTGCGCTTGTCGTGGGCTTCGATCAGCTCGAAGGCGTTCTGCACCTGCGACTCGTTGCTGAGCATCAGCGAATCGAGCAGCGGTGCACGCACGTCGAGGGAGGCAGCGCGGTAGGTGAGGGCCCGCACGTCCTTCGGCAGGCACGAACCACCGAAGGCGAAGCCTGGGCGCATGTAGTACTGCGACAGGTTCAGCACCTTGTCCTGGCAGACCACGTCCATCACGTCACGGCCATCGACACCGACGGCTTTGGCGATGTTGCCGATCTCGTTGGCGAAGGTGACCTTGGTGGCATGCCACACGTTGCAGGTGTACTTGATCATCTCGGCCACTTCGATCGGCTTGCGGATGACCGGCGCGTCGAGCTCTTCGTACAGGGCTTGCAGTACATCACCGCTGGCCTTGTCCAGTTCACCGATGACGGTCATCGGCGGATGGTCATAGTCCTTGATCGCGGTGCTTTCACGCAGGAACTCCGGGTTCACTGCCACGCCGAAGTCGACGCCGGCTTTTTTGCCCGAGCAATCTTCGAGAATCGGGATCACCACGTTCTTCACGGTGCCCGGCAGCACGGTGCTGCGAACCACGATGGTGTGGCGGCGTTCGCTGTCGCGCAGGACGTAGCCAATCTCGCGGCACACCGACTCGATGTACTCCAGGCCCAGGTCGCCGTTCTTCTTGCTTGGGGTGCCAACGCAGATCATCGATACATCGCTGGCACGGATGGCCTCGGCGAAGTCGGTAGTGCCACGCAGGCGGCCGTTGGCGATGCCTTGCTGCAGCAGTGCTTCCAGGCCAGGTTCGACAATGGGCGACTTGCCCTGATTGATCAGGTCGATCTTGGTCTTGGACACGTCCACACCAATCACGTCATGGCCTCGCGCCGTCAGGCAGCCTGCACAGACCGCACCCACATAACCCAAACCAAAGATGCTGATACGCATCGCTATCACCTCGTGTGTTTATCACGCCAGCTCCTCCGGGAAGAGCCGGACTGGGTTGATTAACAACAGTTTTCGGGCGCACGGGTCCATGGCGAAAGCTCACTTCGCCGCGCGCAGGCATGAATAAATCCGTCGCGCACAAAGTTGTGCGCTAAAAAAAGGCAGTCATAAGCCAGTATTTAAGTGGCGTGCCCTGTCATGCAGCCGTCTTTATTGCAAGGCGCTACTTGGCGCTTTGCTGTGCTTGTTCTTTCAAGTGGAAAAATCCTTTGAAATCAACCACTAGGACGATTTGTAAGGGCGCGTCAGTCCTCCATGAATCGGGTTCTAAAACGAGCCCGTTGCACCTTCCTAAGTTAACAAGGTGGTAGTAGATACCTGCTGCTTGTCATCTGTAAGTCATCTCTCACAACCCGAGGGCATGAAATTCGTTACGGCAGTATGAGCGGTTGCTCGCAGGAGAAGTTCCGGGGTGGGTTTCGCATCCATGAAAGATTTCTAAATAATTTTTCAGTGGCAAATACTTTCAATTTGATAGCACGTCGCAGTTTCACCCCCGGTTATAAAGGACGAGACTGAGGCGCGCTGTTGTTATGCCAGCATGCAAAAATATTTTTCAAAATTCGTCAAAAAAGTACGAACGGTCTTATGGCGTTTGGCGATAGCGACCATCATGACGAAATATTGACGACGTAAAATTGACACGTCGTCGTTGTGCAAGGCTGCGCTTGGATGGTGCAGAGGCACACATTCCGAAACACTCAAAGGCCTTACGATTGCTAAGGTTTCTCCGTTGTCCGCCGTTAAGCCCTTTGGACGCTCCCAAGAGCTGTCCATGAACGAAGGAGCGTCTTGGGCAGCCCGGGCCATTGGCCAGCGGGAGCGTCTCATCCATCTAACACAGGGAAGAGACGAGAAAACGCTAATGAAAAAGACACTGCAAATCCTCACGGCCAGCGCTTCGCTGCTGGTAGCCGGCATGGTGCATGCGGGGCCTCCCGTCGAGGTCACCATCAAAAATCTTGGGACCCAACCGGCGACCATGAAGCTGACAACCTCCAACGAGACCAGCACGTATCAGATTGCCAATCCCCAACCTGCCAGGACAATTGATCCAGGTTCTTCGACATTCATGCGCGTCCAGCGGGTGACCAGCCCGGATATGAATGCGGCCATGATCCGCTACACCATCGGTGGGAAGACCTGTGCGTTTGGCACGACCTATCAGATGCGAATGCTGCCAGGTGGAATCAAACAGCCACAGTGGACCAAGACGGCAACACCGAGCGGGGGAGCAACTTGCACCGCAACGATTGTCAGCACTGCAGCTGATTACGCTTGGAAAGTTGAATTCACCATGAAGTAAGAACGCGTACCGGGTGCCAGTGTCTTCATTGCTTGCTGGATGATGTGCGGGCACCTGTTCTATGCACAATAAATAACTCAGTAGAGGTCTCTATGGTGAGCAGCATCCGTGATCATGGAAAATTTGAAAGTGCGCCAGTCATCTCGTCATCAGCTGGACAGTCGGAGGTAAAAATGCCCACCCAAACGGCAGTTTCCATGGGTGAGGATTTGGTGGAAAAAGATCAAAGGCTGTCCGGATTGGCAAAAAAGCTGAGTGCTGCAGCTGAACGTGCAGCCCAAAGGGATAGTCATCTTTCTCGTAGTGAACTGGCGGAGTTGGCTGCGCGAAACATGGATCGGCTCAATGGGTTGACTTATTCATTGGCAAAGGATTTTTATGATTCTGAATTGCCCGATACCGACGATGAGGAGTGGCTCGAGCGGGCGGGCAAGGCCAACGATTTCGCGACGGGAAAGGGGCCAAACCCATTCAAGGGCTTCAGCCGCGAGCAGCTGAGCCTGATCATTCATGATGAGAGTGGCGCCTTTACTGTAAGTGAGCGCCGCGCTGCCCAGGCAGAAAAAACAGCTCAGCACAACGAATGGGCGCAGTACATAATCGGAAAGATGAATGCAGAATATAGGCTCACCGGACGAAGTGACCAAGGCCTGCGTGAAATTGTCGGTTTTTATAATTCGTTACCACCGATTGAAGTTGCGGAGTTTGGTAATTATCAAGCCAATATCATGATGCAGTTGTCGACGCATGAAGTGGAATGGCCAGAATTCAAAACGTCCTTGATGGATTTGCTTGCTAGTGAGTGGGGTAAAGATTTCCTGGCTTCGCGCGATTCGGCTGATTCAAATAAAGAAGTCGACAATGTATCGGATGATAACGTATGAGTTCGATCATAACGCTGCAGGGCATTACCCGTCTGTTGAGCGGGCAGCCCGTCTTGAGTGATGTGTGCCTGTCCATTTCGCGTGGTGAATCGTGTGCCATCGTTGGGGCTTCGGGGTCAGGTAAAAGTACTTTGCTGAATTTGATTGGGCAGCTAGATCAACCTTGTCGTGGAACCTTGCTGATTGATGGCTACGACATGACCGACGCGGGGCCCGACCAGCGTGCCGTCATGCGCAACCGCCTGCTCGGCTTCATCTTTCAAAGCTTCAACCTGCTGCCACGTCTGTCCGCCCTGGACAACGTCGCGCTGCCGCTGTGTTATCGCGGCATCCCCCTGTCGACGGCACGGCAAGCCGCGCACAGTCAACTGGTGAAGGTAGGCCTTGAACACCGAGCCAGTTACCGGCCCGCTGACCTCTCCGGCGGCCAGCGTCAGCGTGTGGCAATCGCCAGGGCGCTGGTCACCGACCCCAAGGTACTGCTTGCCGATGAGCCTACGGGAAGCCTTGATAGCGACACCGCTCAGGACATCGTGGGGCTGCTGGTGGCGCTGAATCGTCAGCAAGGCACGACGGTACTGATGGTTACCCATGACCCAGCACTGGCGCGGTGCATGGACCGACGCCTGCTGGTGCATGAGGGTGCTGTATTCGATGCCTGAACGGTACGGACCCAGCTGGCCGCATCGCTTCGCTGAAGCGCTGGGCAGTGTGCGACAGCTGGGCACTCGAGCCTGGCTCGCGCTACTGGGCATTGCTGCTGGCTGCGCCGCGCTCGTGGCGTTGATGAACATCGGCCACAGCGCTTCGCAGCATGTGCGGCAGATGTTTCAAGGATTGGGTAGCGAGTTACTGGTGGTCAGCCTGGAAGCCAGGGACGAGGGCCCCGGGCTGATGCAACTGGCGCTGGCCGGCCTGCCCCCCGGCATCCGTGCTGCGGCACCGCTGGCGGTCAGCGTGGCCACGGTGCGATTCAACGCAGTGAACGTCGAGGCCATGATCGCAGCAAGTACTTCGCAGTTGATCGAAGTACTCGACCTTCGGGTTGCTCGAGGCCGGTTGTTGTCGCGTCACGATGACCCGGCCCGGCATGTGCTGCTGGGGGCTTCGCTTGCCAACCAGCTGCGGGCGAGCAGTGGCGATCGTTTGCAATTGGGTAGCTATGTCTTCGATGTGATTGGTGTGCTTGCCCCGCGTGGGTTCAACCCCGTGCTGCCGGTCAATTTCGACGACGTCGTATTGATGCCGCTGGCCGGTGTGCGCCGCCTCGATCCTGTGCCTGAAGTCGCCGCGCTGGTGGCGCTAGGCCAGGATGCCGCAACCTTGCCGCTGGCCGCCGAGGCGCTGGCGCAGTACCTGCAGGCCCGCCTGCCCCGGCATGACGTGGATGTTCAACTGCCTCGGCAGATGCTGCAGAGCATGGCTGCTCAGTCGACGATGATGACCTGGATGCTCGCAGGTACCGCTGCCATCGCGCTGCTGCTCGGCGGTGTCGGAGTGATGAGTGTCATGGTGATGAATGTGCTGCAGCGCCGCCGCGAAATAGGCGTACGCCTGGCATTGGGCGCGCGTGGCCGTGACATTGCCTGGTTGTTCTTGCTCGAAGCGCTGTTGTTGTCGGTCGCCGGTGCTGTGCTGGGGGTGATGCTTGGATTGGGCGCCGCCTGGTTGTTCGCACTCGCCAGCGGCTGGCGCTTTGCACTGGATGCAGGGTCGCTGCCGGTAAGCATCGGCATTTCGCTGATGCTGGGGCTGGTCTTCGGTTTGCAGCCTGCGTTGGTCGCTGCGCGGTTGCAGCCGGTAGTGGCTCTGCGTGATGACTAAGCGATTGATGGCCGTCTGGGCCTTGTTTTTACCGTTGCTGGCATTGGCCGACAGCGGGTTACGGCCGTCCCGGCCGACGTTGCCGCATGCGCCACCGGTGAGCGCCTTGTCGGTCGCGCACGACGGTGTGGTGGCTATCGAGCTGGTCGATGCGATTGCGTTGGCCTTGCGCGACAACCGTGCGATCCGCAGTGCCTACCTTCAGCGTATCGCGCAGAAGTTCGACTTGCGGGTAGCCCGCGACCATTACGCCCCGCAACTGTCACTCAAGGCTCGCTACTCAGGTAATCGCAACCACAGTGATCGCTACCGCGAGGCGCAGCTGACACCGGCAGCGAGCCTGCTCACGCCCTTCGGCACGCGCCTGAGCCTCGACTGGGCGTATGGCCATACCCGTGCCGATGGTGCTGGGCGACGCTTCAGCGATGGCGCGAATTTCCTGATCATTCAACCGCTGCTGCGCGGTGCCGGGCGCGAAATCGCCAGCGCGCCTCTGCGCCAGGCGCGCCTGGCCGAGCAGTTGAACCGTCTGGCGCTCAAAGACGACGTTATCCAGATCATTACCCGTACGATCACGCTGTACCGCAGCCTTTTACGCGCACAGGAGCAGCTACGCATCGCCGATGACGGCCTTCTGCGTTCGCGGCAATTGGTGGCGGTGAACCGGGAGCTGATCGCTGCCGGCCGTATGGCTGCATTCGACATCGTTCAGGCCGAGGCAGAAGTGGCCAGCCAGGAGCTGGCCCGGGAAGGTAGCCGCAATCATCTGCAGCAAAGCCGCCTGGCACTGGCGCAGCTTTTGGCCATCGACCTGTCCACGGAACTGAAGGCTGTTGAAGCGCTGCATGTCGAGCCCTTGCAGGTGGATATCGACCAAGCGCTGGCCCGGGCAGAGCTGCTCCAGCCCGCTTACTTGATGCAACGTGTGGCCAGCGAGCAGGCACTGATCGACCTGCAGGTCGCGCACGATGCGCAGTGGTGGAACCTGTCGCTGGTGGGTGGTGCCAGTCAGCTGCGTGAGCGGCCAGGCAATGAGCGTACCTGGGAGCACTATGTGGGGCTTGAGCTGGAGGTGCCGATCAACGATGTCAGCCGGCGCCAGGCCTTGGTACGGGCGCAGGTCAGCGTGGACCAGCAGGCATTGAGCCAGGCCGAATCGCGTCAGCAATTGCAGCGGGAAGTGACCAGCGCCGTACGGGATATTCAGGTGCGCTGGCGTCAGCTGAAACTTGCCGAGCGGGCGTTGGCGTTGTCGCGGCGCACGTTCGATATCGAGCAGGAAAAACTGGCAGCCGGGCGCTCCAGCAACTTTCAGGTGCTGAGCTTCGAAAGCGACCTGCGTTACGCGCAAAGCACGCACCTCGATGCCACCCTCGACTATCTGGATGCCCAGGTTGTGCTGGACCAGGTAGTGGGGTCCACGCTCGAAAGCTGGGAGGTAGCGCTCAATGACTAGGCGATGGTGGCTATTGCTGGGGGGCGGCATGGGGCTGCTCCTGGCAGTTGCATGGTTGGCATGGCCAGAAGTGCCGGGGCCTGCGGCGCAACGCTGGGTGCCAGTCGAACCGCAGCGACTGGAAGTTCGCCTCGGCCTGGTCGGCAAGCTGCAGGCTGGGCGTCAGATGATCCTCAGCGCGCCTTTCGATGGCACGCTGGAGGCCTTGTGGGCGCATGAAGGGCAGCGGGTGGCCGCGGGCCAGCCGTTGCTGCGCCTGGCGACCGCACACATCGACATTCAGTGGCGCCAGGCTGAGGCCGAGCGGTTGAGTGCCCAGGCATTGGTCGATCGGTTAGGTACATGGCAAACCAGCCCGGAAGTTGCTCGCAGCGTGCGTGCACTGGGCGCTGCGCGTAGCGCACTCGCCGCTGGCCAGGGGGCGCTGGATGAGGCGCGTCGGCTGTTCGAGCGCGGTATTGTGGCGCGCATCGAGGTCGACAGCCTCCAACAGTCACTGCAGGTGCAGCGTGAAGCTGTGCTGGATGCTGAAATGGAGCTGCAGCAAACGCGGGCGAGAGGGCAGGGTGAGGCGCTGGCCATTGCCGAAATGACACTGGCAAACGCGCAGGCGCGGTGGCAGGCGTTGACGGCAATGCGTGAGCAAAGGGTGATCAAGGCCCCCTTCGCTGGCCTGCTGACACGCGCAGATGACAGCGCTACCGGCACCGCGCGGCAGTTGCAAGCGGGTTTGCCGGTGACCCAGGGCTTGCCGCTGCTGATACTGAGCGACCTTGAGCACTTGCAGGTGATTGCCAAAGTGCAAGAGAGCGACCTTGCTGAATTACGTGAAGGGATGTCCGCGCAGATCACCATCGCTGGGCGCGCGTTTTCCGGTCGTCTACGGCACATCGGCCAGCAGGCTCGCAACGATGCTGGGCAGGGGGCGTGGTATGACGTGGGGGTGGATCTGCATCTGCCCCAGGAACAGCCGCAACCCAGTCTGCGCCTGGGGATGAGTGCGCAGTTGGCGGTGCTGACGCATTGCCAGGCGCATGCGCTGGTGGTACCTGCCGAGGCGTTGCAAGAAGATGACGCAGGCCAGCCCTATGTCGTTTTTCGCACGGCCGGCGACCCTGCGCCGCGCAGGGTTCGCGTGCTGCCGCAAAGGGTGGTTGAGCAAGGCGTAGCGGTAACCGGGCTTCAGGCAGGCTTCGTGCAGCTTCCTTAGGGGCCGCGATTCGGCCCGATTGCCGGCAGCGTTTACTCGCCAGGGTGGTCGCGCAGGAACACCAGCTGGTCCGGCTTGGAGTGCTCGGCACTGTAGTAGTAGCCCTGCACATCGAACTGCTTGAGCTGCTCCGGGTCGTTGACCCGTTCCTGGATCACGAAGCGGCTCATCATGCCGCGGGCTTTCTTGGCGTAGAAGCTGATGATCTTGTACTGGCCGTTCTTCAGGTCCTTGAAGTCGACGTTGATCACCCGGGCTTTCAGGGCGCTGCGTTTCACTGCGCTGAAGTACTCGTTGCTGGCCAGGTTCAGCAGCAGGTCGTCACCCTGGTCGGCCAGCGCCTGGTTCAGCCATTCACTGATGCGCGTGCCCCAGAAGGCATACAGGTCCTTGCCACGGGCGTTGGCCAGCTTGGTGCCCATTTCCAGGCGGTAGGGCTGCATCAGGTCGAGGGGGCGCAGCAGGCCGTACAGGCCGGATAGCATGCGCAGGTGCTCCTGGGCGTAGCTGAAGTCATCCTCGCCGAGGGTTTCGGCGTCCAGGCCGGTGTACACGTCACCTTTGAACGCCAGCAGCGCCTGCTTGGCGTTGGCCGGGGTGAAGTCCGGTGTCCAGCTGCCGAAGCGCGCGGCATTGAGCCCGGCGAGCTTGTCGGACAGGTGCATCAGCTCGCTGATCTGCGCTGGCGACAGTTCGCGCAACTGCAGGATCAGTTCCTGGGAATCGTCCAGGTATTGCGGCAGGGTGAAGCGCTCGGTCACCGGCGCGGTGTCGTAGTCGAGGGTCTTGGCGGGGGAAATCACCGTCAGCATCGGGTCGGCTCCTGGAATCGTTGCGGTGAATTCTACGGATAGCTGCCGGTAACGCCAAACTATGGCGACAATAGTCACAGACCATCGCCGAAGCAGGCGCTATAGTGCGCGTTTTGGCCGTCACGGAGAGACCGATCGTGCGCATTGTCGGGGCCTTGCTGGCCATGTTGTTGAGCCTGACCGCCCAGGCCGCCCCCATGCCCCCGGCCAGCCTGGACCGCAGCCTGTGGCCCGAGCAGCTGGACAGTCCGGTGCTGTTCGACGTCGCCTCACGGGCCGAGATCCTGTCTTTTGCCCAGGTGCTGCATGAAAGCGAGCTGCTCGATGATGGCGCGCTGGCGGCTCGGTTGGGTTTGCGACAGATAAACCTGCAGAAGATCCGCGCCGTGCGCGCACAGATGTGGCAGCGTCTGTGGCAGGGTTACCAGCAGGCTCAGCGCAGCTGCGAGCAGGATGCCTCGTTCTGCTATCTGCTTGAGTCAATGGCTGACTTGCGCACCAAGGCGGCGACGTTCGCTACTGATGTCGGCACGTTTTATACAGGTTGGGTTGAGCCCAGTCATCAGTTCCATGTTCGTTATCTGGATGAGCAATTGCGCAAGGCAGCGTTGCTGCCGCAGACCAGCAGCGAGGTCGAACGGCTGTCCAGCCGCGAGCGCAATGGCGATGAACTGAACGACCGGATGTTCCTGCTGACCTTTGTCGGTGGCCCGGCGCCCGATGGCGGTAGCACCGACGCGCTCACCGAATACCTGCGCAAGCAGAAACTGCCAGGCACCTTCTTTGTATTGGGCAACCGCCTGCAGCAGCGGCGCGACACCGGCGCGGCCAATACGCTGAACCACCTCTACGCCGGCCAATGCGTGGGCATCCAAGGTTGGGAGTACCGCTCGCACGCCCAGTGGCAGGGCTGGCAGGATTCGATCAGGCGCGCCCAGGCCCGGGTCCAGGCCGACCTGCCGGCGCAATACGTGCCGCTGTTCCGCCCGCCCTACGGCCAGCGCCGTGCCGACGGCGAAGCGTTCATGGCCAGCCAGCAGCTGCGGGTGTCGCTATGGGACATCGATGCTCAGGATGATGGGCCGCTGACTGCCGACGCTTCGGCCCAGCGTGTGATGACCCTGATGCTGCTGTGGCGCAAAGGCGTGATCCAGTTCCATGACAGCCTGCCCAAGGCCCAGCCGGCGGTCGAGTGGCTGCTGCACAGCACGGTGCAAAGCGGAATCGGCTGGGAGGACTGCCGTGATTACGCTTATCGCGAATAGAGGGTATGACTTCTGACTGTAGACCCGTGCGGCCTTGCCGCCAAGCGTTCTTCGTCAAACCGAAAAATAAACTTCAAAAACGCGTAAAAATGCTTTTTTTGGTCATCGTTTTTGCGGTATGAAGAAACCAGACAGCCGATTCCTGCAGCACAGGTGGCGTCATCCAGGCCCACCTTGCCAGGTACGCTTCCCGCCCGTAGCAACGCGGATACGGGGAGAACGGCAGTCACTCTGCGGCGCACTACAGAGCGTGCCGTGTGGCTTCGACATAAGGTGACCGAGTATGGATGACCAAGGACGCACCCCTTCCTCCAGCAAGCCAATCCTCTATGTGCTCGATACCAACGTCCTGATTCACGACCCCAACGCATTGCTCAACTTCGAGGAGCACCACGTCGCCATACCGATGACGGTGCTGGAGGAACTCGACAAGCTCAAGACCGGTAAACAGACCATCGCCGCCGAGTGTCGCCAGGCCATCCGCCTGATCGACCAGACCCTTGGTGACGCTTCGCCCAGCGATGTCGAGCAGGGCGTGCCGATCCAGCGTGGCAAGAGCGGGCCCAAGGGTTATCTGTCGATCCTGATGAGCCCGCGCAACGAACCCAGCAAGTTGCTGCCGGAAAACCTCAACGACAACATCATCATCAACACCCTGCTCGACGTACGCAGCCGGCGCACCGAACTGGACGTGGTGCTGGTCACCAAAGACATCAACATGCGCCTGAAGGCGCGCGCCTGCGGGATCGCGGCCGAGGACTACAGCACTGACCAGTTGGTCGATGACGTGTCTTTGCTGTCCAAGGGTTATCACTCGGTCACCGGCTCGTTCTGGGACCGCGTCAGCAAGGTGGATACCCGTCAGGAACGTGGCCGCACCTGGCATCGGGTGCAGATGATCGACAACCTGCCTGCGGTGCACATCAACGAGTTCATCATTGACGAGCAGGGTTTTGTCGGCTGGGTAAAAGGCATCCGTAACGACGAACTGCTATTGCTCGACCTGCACCAGGAGCCATTGCTGCACCAGGAAGCCTGGGGCCTGAAGCCGCGGGACATTCATCAGAGCCTGGCGCTGTTTGCCTTGCTCGACCCGGATATCCACCTGGTCAACCTGACCGGCGCTGCCGGCTCCGGCAAGACCATCCTGGCCCTGGCCGCGGCCATCGAGCAGACCATGGTCAGCAAGCGCTACCGGCGCATCATCGCCACCCGCAGCGTGCAGGGCCTGGACCAGGAAATCGGCTTCTTGCCGGGCACCGAGGCGGAGAAGATGGAGCCTTGGCTGGGTGCCATCACCGACAACCTCGAAGCCTTGCACATGGACGACGAAAGCACCCATGGCAGCGTCGAGTACATCCTCGAACGCGTGCCGCTGCAGTTCAAGTCGCTGAACTACATCCGAGGGCGCAGCTTCCAGCAGAGCCTGATCCTGATCGATGAGTGCCAGAACCTCACGCCGCACCAGATGAAAACCATCATCACCCGTGCCGGCTCGGGTTCCAAGGTGGTGTGCCTGGGCAACCTGGCGCAGATCGACACACCTTACCTGTCCGCGACCAGCTCGGGACTCACCTACCTGACCGAGCGCTTCAAGGACTTCCCCCATGGTGTGCACATCACCCTGCAGGGTGTGCCACGCTCGGTGCTGGCCGAGTACGCCGAGTCGCATCTGTAACCGGGTCTTAGGAGCGGCCTTGCGTCGCGAAAGGGCCGCAAAGCGGCCCCGCAATCTCAGCAGTGATGCATAGATTGCCGGGGCTGCTAAGCAGCCCGTTCGCGACGCAAGGCCGCTCCTACAAGTGGGGCGAGTATTCACGACGGATACATTCCTCTGCTCAAACCTGACCCACAGGTTTACACTCTCTGTTCCCTTCACAGGAGCAGAGCAGTGCTGACACATCTTGATTCCCAGGGCCGCGCCAATATGGTCGACGTCACTGAAAAGGCCGTGACCGAGCGCGAGGCCGTGGCCGAGGCGCGGGTGCGCATGTTGCCGCAGACCTTGCAGATGATCGTCGATGGCGAGCATCCCAAGGGTGATGTGTTTGCCGTGGCGCGAATTGCCGGCATTCAGGCGGCGAAGAAGACCAGTGACCTGATCCCGCTGTGCCACCCGCTGATGCTGACCAGCGTCAAGGTCGAGCTGAGCGCCGATGGCCAGGACGCGGTGCGCATTGTCGCGCGTTGCAAGTTGGCCGGGCAGACTGGCGTCGAGATGGAAGCGCTGACCGCCGCAAGCGTCGCGGCGCTGACGATCTACGACATGTGCAAGGCCGTGGACAAGGGCATGGTCATCGAGCAGGTGCGCCTGCTGGAAAAGGTCGGTGGCAAGAGCGGGCACTACAAGGTGGACGCATGATGAAGGTCAAGGTGATGTACTTCGCCCGTTACCGCGAGCTGCTGGGCGTCGATGGCGAGCGCCTGGAAGGCGAGTTCAAAGTGCTTGAAGACGTGCGCCAGGCGCTGGTGGCCAAAGGCGGGCAGTATGCCGTGCTGGCCGAGCAGAACCTGATGTGCGCGCGTAATGAAGAGCTGTGCCGGCTCGACGAGCCGCTGGAAGAGGGCGATGACGTGGCGTTCTTCCCACCGGTGACCGGAGGCTGAACATGGCAGTGCGAGTGCAGCAAGGGGCGTTCGACCCGGGGGCCGAGGTCAATGCCATGCAGGCGGCCAATGTTGGCGTCGGCGCCGTGGTCGGTTTCGTTGGTTATGTGCGCGATTTCAATGACGGCCGGGAAGTGGCGGGGATGTTCCTCGAGCACTATCCGGGCATGACCGAAAAGGCGCTGGCCAAGATCGTGGTCGAGGCCGAGCAGCGCTGGCCGTTACTCAAGGTCGAAGTGCTGCACCGCATCGGTGCACTGGAACCAGGCGAGCCGATCGTCTTCGTTGGCGTGGCCAGTG